>JADNEJ010000659.1 GCA_016292295.1 Candidatus Thiodictyon intracellulare | reverse complement strand
TGTACCGGACCCGCCGCCCCGACGGGGCCCCGAAGTCCGACAGGCTGCTAGGCCTCCTGGGCGCGTCCCCATCCTGCGTTCACTGCAAAGTCAGGCCAAGACCCCTGCGGGAGCGGCCGGCGGCCGCGATGGCGCCTCGCGAGCTCGGCCGCCGCCCGCTTCCACGGGTGACTATTTGCTCCGCTGCCCCTTGGCCAGCCGCTGCAGCACGGCGGCCAGCGTATCGATCTCATCCACGGTGTTATAGAAAGCGAACGAGGGACGCACAGTCGCCTCGTGCCCGAAGTGGCGCACGATCGGCTGGGCGCAGTGGTGGCCGGCCCGCACCGCGATCCCTTCGCGGTTCAACTTATCCCCCACCTCCGCCGGGCAGTAGCCGTCCAGCACGAAGGAGAGCACGCTCGCCTTGTCCGGAGCGGTGCCGATCAGGTGCAGACCCGGTACCGCCTGCAAGGCCGCAGTGCCGTAAGCCAGCAGTTCGTGCTCATAGCGCGCAATGTTCGCCAGGCCCAGGCGCTCAACATACTTTAGTGCCTCGGCGAGCCCGACCGCATCAGCGATGTTCGGCGTCCCGGCCTCGAAACGCGCCGGCGGCCCCTGGTAGAGGGTGCGCTCGAAGGTCACGTCCGCGATCATGTTGCCGCCGCCCTGCCAGGGGTCCATGGCCTCCAAGAGCTGCGCCTTGCCGTAGAGTGCCCCGATCCCGGTCGGGCCGAAGATTTTGTGACCGGAGAAGACGAAAAAGTCGGCGTCCAGTGCACGTACGTCCACGGCCAAGTGGGCAACCGACTGGGCGCCGTCGACCAGCACCAGGACCCCCGCGCGATGGGCTAGCTCGATGACCTCGCGCACCGGTGTGACGGTCCCGAGCGCATTGGACACTTGGCTGATGGCTACCAGCTTGGTGCGCTCGTTGAGCAGCCTCTGGTACTCGTCGAGGCGGATTTGTCCGTTGGCGTCCACCGGGATCACGTGCAACCGCGCCCCGGTCTGCGCCGCCAACTGCTGCCAGGGCACGATATTGGCGTGGTGCTCCAGGAGCGAGACGACGAGTTCGTCCCCCGGTCCGACATGACGGGGACCCCAGGCCTTGGCGACCAGGTTGATGGCCTCGGTGGTGCCGCGCACGAAGACGATCTCGTCCGGCGAGCCCGCCCCCAGGAAGCGCGCCACCGTCCGGCGCGCGCCCTCGAAGGCATCCGTGGCCCGCGCCGCCAGTTCGTGCGCGGCGCGGTGGATGTTGGAGTTCTCGTGCCGGTAGAAGTCCGACAGACGCTCGATGACGGCGTTGGGCTTCTGGGTCGTGGCGGCATTGTCCAGCCAGATCAGCGGTCGGCCGTTGACCCGCTCGGCGAGGATGGGGAAGTCGCGGCGCACCGCCCACACATCGAACCCCGGATGGGCCTCCCCGGGGATCCGCCCCAGGGTACGCTCATTCAAAGTGGCCGCGTGTGGGTCCAGGAAATAGAACACTGAGGATTCACTGCCGGGCCTCCCGTCCGGCGCCAGGACTGATTCAGGTGTCAGTCCGGCCAGCAGGCGCTTGAGGTCGTCGTCCTTCGGCAGTCCGTGGGACTGCGGCTGCAGGATTCCGGGGAGCGTGGCAGAGAGTCCCCCGGTGTCACCGTGCAGGACCGCCAAGGCATCTGCCGCCAGACGGTCGAGCCAGGACTGATCGGTAAGAGGGTCCGGCAGGGAGTCCCGCGGGCCCCCCATAAGGCCTGGCCCTGGGTTACTTGTAGGCAAGGGCGTAGTCATGATACTTGTCGACCTCTACGCCATCGAGCACCGCCAGGGCGTCCTCGGTGAGGACCGCGAGCGATAAATACAGGGAGACTAGATAGGACGCGATCGCGTTGCGATTAATCCCCATGAAGCGGACCGAGAGCCCCAGCTCTAGTTCGCCGACCAGACCGGGTTGGAAGAGCCCGACCACGCCTTGACGCGACTCGCCCACGCGCAGCAGCAGTATCTGAGTCTTGTTGTCGACCACCGGGATCTTGTCCGAGGGGATCAGAGGGATACCGCGCCAGGTAATGAATTGGGAACCGAACAGGCTGACCGTCGGCGGCGGCACCCCGCGCCGGGTGGCCTCGCGGCCGAAGGCGGCAATCGCCAGCGGGTGCGCCAGGAAAAAGGCCGGCTCCTTCCACAGCTTGACCAACAGGTTGTCGAGATCGTCGGGGGTGGGCGCGCCGCTCAGAGTCGCGATGCGCTGACCGGAGTCGACGCTCGCGAGCAGCCCGTAATCGGGGTTATTGATCAGTTCACGCTCCTGCCGCTCCTTGATCGTCTCGATGGTGAGGCGCAGTTGCTCCTTGATCTGTTCGTGCGGGCTGCGATACAGGTCGGAGACGCGAGTATGGATGTCGACGACCGTGGTCAGGGCATTGAGCGCGTATTCGCGGGGGTTCTCCTCAAAATCGACGAAGGTCTCCGGGATCTGGGCCTCGTCGCGATGCGAGAGGGTTACCTGGACCTGTTCCGGGTTCTTCACCTTATTGAGCCGAAAGATGCCCGCCTCCAAGGGGATCCAGGGTAGGAGGCGCAGCAGCCAGCGTGGGGTGATGGTTGAGAGCTGCGGGACCGTCTTGGTCGCGTTGGCAAGTTGGCGTGCCGCCGTGTCGCCCAGTGCGTGATGCGCAATTGCTTGAGCCATGACTAACCTCTGTCGAGTGTCAAGTGAATGGAACCTGGTGGTGAGCAAGCGATTGCTCGTCAGCGTAGCGAAGTCCCATTCGGCGGCAAACCAAGCGATCCTGCGGTTCAATGCAGAAGACGTGCTAATGGCGGCGCTGGCACTCGGTCCGGCAGCCGCGTCTGCGGGCCCTCATCGCCTCAGCCCAATGCTTGCGCCGGGCTCAATGGATGCCGGGGCGGCGCTAGCCGCGTGGCCTGCGACGCCTGGTTGTCGTCGATTAGGTCGGCGCCCAGGGCGTTGGCGCGCGCCAGTGTCTCCGGACTGTCGACCCCGTCGAGCCACAGCGCGATGCGTTCGGCCCCGCTCTGGTGCCCCCACCGTCCTCAGGCCGCGCGGCATTGCAGCGCTTGAGCGTCTTGGGCGCGGGACGCGACCCAGCGGACGCCGAGCGCGTGGAGCAGGTTCAGGTCCGTGTGGTCGATGTCGAGTCCGGCCGCGAGCAGCCGGTAGCCATAGCTCGTGAAGCTCCTGGCCGCCACTTGGACATGCGGATCAGCGTGCAGCGCCCGACCGTCCAGGCGCAGCACTACTTGGTCGGTCCGCAGGCCGAAGCGGTGCAACAGAGTCTCGAACACCTCGCCGTGATGCTCGGGCAGTGCGGCCACGTGGCGCAAATGTACATCCAATACCAGCAATTCGCGCCCGTCATGGCCCTAGTGCAGGTGATTCAACGCATGGAAGGTACGCAGGAAACGGTCGAGAAACACCGCGTCGTCGGCATCCCAGGCCTGGACATAGAGCGACTCGAGAGGGGCGGGATGCCCATCCTCGGTCCGGATAAAGAGCTTAGCGCGCTGGCCGAACAGGGCGCCAGTGGCGGCCTGTACTACCGGGACCAGATAGGGGGTGAGGATGAATCCGGCGACCTGTACGGTCAGTACGCCGCGGTGCAGCCGGTAACTCGAGCGCCGCCACAACTGAGCGCGCGGGTGCAGTTCAGGCAAGCGGACATTATAATAGTCGACGCCGCTGGACAGCGGCATGGCGGTATGCTCCCCGGGGTGCAGTGGTGAATCGGCCATCGGATCGGTGCGCGATGCGATGGCGTCGACAACGGCAGAGATGGGCAAGCTGCATCGGGAAGTCTCCGGGAATGGGCTTGGCGGATCCTGCATTATATAGCAAACGCACATGGCTATTTATTCAGTGACTTGACTACGACTCCCCGATTCTGAGCCAACTCCGGTAGCCGGATTTCTCACAGAAATCTGGCAGATCCCGGCGCCCACCCGCCCGTATCGCACTGAGTTGCCCCCAGATTCTGCGTAACAAATTGATTTCGATAACTATGTGCAGCTATTACATAATGCCGCAGATTTCGGTGAGAAATCCGGCTGCCGGGGCTGGCTCAGAATCGGGAAGTCGTA
>JADNEJ010000673.1 GCA_016292295.1 Candidatus Thiodictyon intracellulare | reverse complement strand
CCGTCGCTCATCAACCAGCCGTTGAAGGTCTCACCGAGCACCTGCCGCACGACCTGGCCTTGATCACAAATCTGCCAAAGGCCGGCCGGCCCATGTGAGTTTGCGAGCGCAAGATCATGTTCTGCAAGTGAGCAGCGACGCCGGGACTGAACAAGGTGGGCGGAATTATGATCAAGGCCGCACGACCTCAACCGAGCGCTTGCCGACGACGACCACCGTGGCGGTGGCACAGGTGAACACCCACAGCCAAAGCAGCCGACCATGCTCTTTCTAACTGGTCCCATCCGCAGAGAGCAGTTCGATATTGCGCATCGCCGCGTAGCGTTCCGCCTGCACCACCGGGGCCAGCGCTCGTCCGGCTGCGTGAAGGCACTGGTTGATGGTCGCGGTCGACAACGCTAGCCCCAGCCACGCGGACAGAAACTCACAGACCCGTGCCCGCGACAGCCGCATGCGCTGGCTTAAGGCACAGATGAAGGCCACCAGCAGCGATCCGGCCAGATGCCACGCGCTCAGTGCCACCGTCCACTCGACCTCGGTCTCACCACGTCCAGGCTGCGCCTGCGTCCAGTGGCCGCAATCGCAGCAGCATCCAAAATTAGGTGTGCTTGGTCTGGCGCAGCAGCAGTCCGGTCGCGCCGACATCGGGCTGGGTCAGCGCGATTTCATCGCGGGCGTTGTGCGCCCGCGACACCGACGCGGCCGTCAACGTCTGGCCGCCCCCCCACAGCACGTCGACCGGTGGGGCTGCTCGGCGTCCACCGGCAGATGCTGGGTACGGCTGTGCCCCAGGGTCCCCGGGCACCGGCCGGTTGGTGCGCCGGTGAGCGTGCGTCGCGAGCCCTGGCGGCGGCGCCAGGGCCGGCTCATCGGCGCCGCCGGGGGTGTCCGCCGCATCCGCTACGTCCCCTGACACCGCGGAAACATCGGCCTCGCCAGCGGGTGATTCCTGACCGCCATTCCCCTCCCACGGCAACCGCGTGCTCGGTGGCCGCGAACTGTTGGAGGGGGTCTGCCCAGACGCTCGCGCGCCGCCTTCAGATTCGCCAGCGCCTTGCCCAACAACGCCTGCGCCTGCGTGAGCGTCTCCAGATCGGCGTCGTCGCATTGTCTGAGGTCGTGATTGCTCAGGTGCATGGTAGTGGCGCTTGCCCGCTCTTGATTAGGGTATTGTACCATATTCTTGCACGGACGTCGAGATGTGTCGCGTAGGCTTATGATCTTACAAGATGGCTAAGAACAGAGGAGGCTAAACGGCTACGCCGACGGACGGTCGGTACCGCCCCATCGGGTAGGATGGGCAGAGCGCAGCGATGCCCATCATTCGGCCTTCAGCAATCCACCCAGCCGCGGTCGAGCCCCGCCTCGGCCAGGGCCACGGCGCGGAAGATGGCGCGGCCCTTGTTCATGGTCTCCTCCCATTCCATGCGCGGCACCGAGTCGGCGACGATCCCGGCACCAGCCTGGATGTGCAGGCTGCCGTCCTTGATAACGGCGGTGCGAATCGCAATCGCCGTGTCCATGTTACCGTTCCAGCCCAGATAGCCCACCGCGCCCGAATAGACCCCGCGCTTGACGGGCTCCAGTTCGTCGATGATCTCCATGGCGCGGATCTTGGGGGCGCCGGAGACGGTGCCGGCGGGGAAGGTCGCGCGCAGGACGTCGATGGCGGTGAGCCCTTCCTGCAACTCCCCGACCACGTTGGAGACGATGTGCATGACGTGCGAATAGCGCTCCACGATCATGCGGTCGGTGACCCGCACTGAGCCGGTGCGGGTCACACGCCCGGCATCGTTGCGCCCCAGATCGATCAGCATCAGGTGCTCGGCCAGTTCCTTGGGGTCGGCGAGCAACTCCACTTCCAGCGCCTGGTCCTCGGCCTCAGTGGCGCCGCGGCGCCGTGTGCCGGCGATGGGGCGCACCGTGACCACGCCGTCCTCCAGGCGGGTCAGAATCTCGGGGGAGGAGCCGACGATCTGGAAGCCGCCCAGGTCCAGGAAATACATGTAGGGCGATGGGTTGAGACCGCGCAACGCCCGATAGAGGTCCAACGGCCGGGCCTGGAAGGGGATGGAGAGCCGCTGGGACAGGACCACCTGCATGCAATCCCCTTCCAGGATATAGCCCTTGATCCGGTCCACTGCCGACTCGAACCCTTCCTGCGTGAAGCCGGAGATGAAGTCGTCCTCATGGACCCGGCGCTCGGCCTCCGGAGGCCGCCGCGGGGCGCCGCGCTGCATCCGCCCGATCAGGTCGGCCATGCGCGCTCGGCCAGCCTCCAGGGTATCGCCGACGGTGGGGTCCAAGTGCAGGATGATGTACATCCGCCCGCTCAGATTGTCGAAGACGACCACCTCGTCGGAGATCATGAGCAGGATGTCCGGGGTGCCCTGCTGGTCCGGGTTGGGGCAGTGGGCAAGCCGGGGCTCGATGTAACGGATGGTGTCATAACCGAAGTAGCCCACCAACCCGCCGGTGAAGCGCGGTAGCCCTGGGTGCACCGCAACCTGGAAGCGCGTCTGGAAAGCGCTGATCCAAGCGAGCGGATCGGCGCTCTGCGCCGTCTCAATAACCTGACCGTCGCGTTCTACCTGGATCGCGTTCCCGGTAATCTTGAGCACGGTCCGGCAGGACAGCCCGATGATGGAATAGCGGCCCCACTTCTCGCCGCCCTGGACCGATTCAAAGAGGTAGGAATAGGGACCCTCGGCCAGCTTGAGATAGACGCTCAAGGGGGTGTCCAGGTCCGCGAGGATCTCGCAGACCAGCGGGATACGGTTGTGGCCCTGGGCGGCCAGGGCGGCGAATGCGACGGGTGTCATGGGAGGCTCCGGGTAATAGGCATTAAGGGGGCGGTGCGCGATTCAATGCGAGCGTCGCCATCGCCTGTCAGGCAGCGCCATTCTCAGTCCCCAACCGAACACTTCAAACCTCCGCTCCATCCGGCTATCTCAACATCAAGCATCTGGCAAATAGGCAAAATCACCAGGATTTTTCAGGATTAACAGGATTTCAGGCTACGGGAAGCAACAACAATACATCCTGTAAATCCTGTCCAATTTTTGGTCCTCCGGGTCGATGGTCAGAGTGGTAACTGGACCTAGCAGCCTGTCGGACTTCGGGGCTCCGTCGGGGCCTCGAAGTCCAACAGGCTGCTAGCCGAAAGACGTCTCTTTTTTGCCACAAAAGCTCGCCCAAGAGCCTCAGGCGGTGGCGCCGGTCGCTACGTCCGACAGGCTGCTAGCTTCGCGCTGCTGGGCCGCCGGGGCGATGAGGGCGCGCAACTGCGTGAAGCTGTCGATCACCGCGTCCGGGTTGGCCTCGCGGATGTCGCGGCCGTGGTTATAGCCGTAGTTGGTGCAGATGATGCGAAAGCCCGCGGCCCGCGCCGCCGTCACGTCGCTCACCGAATCGCCGATCATCAGGGCGTCCGCCGGTGCCACCCCGAAATGGGCCGTCGCGTGCAGCAGGGGCGCCGGGTGGGGCTTCTTCTCCGACAGGGTGTTACCGCTCACCACGATCCCGAAATAGTCCAGCAACCCAAGGTCACGCAGCAGGGGCAGGGTGAACTGGGCCGCCTTGTTGGTGACACAGCTCAAGAGATAGCCGGCGCCGCTCAGATAGTCGAGACCCTCGCGCACCCCGGGATAGGCTACCGAGCGGCCCGAGGTGTTCTGCGCGTAGATCTCCATGAAAATCGGCAGGGCCTCTGCGAGCTGCGTCGCCGGAGCCTCGCCGTCAAGGGTCCCGGACAGAGCGCGCTGTACCAGCCGTTCCACCCCGTTGCCGACCCAGTTGCGCACCGCCGCTTCGCCGCGGGGCGGGCGCCCAAGGCGCGCCAGCATTGCATCCACGCTGTAGGCCAGGTCTGGGACGCTATCGATCAGGGTCCCGTCGAGGTCGATCAGGATCATCTTTGGACACAGCATAGGGAGTGACCAGTGGTTAGTGATTAGTGACTAGTACTTCGCGATGGAATCGCTAGGACCACTTCCGGCTAGGCAAGCCAGCGGCTTGCCCTAATATGTCCAGTGGAAAAGCTTGGCCATCGTCTCATTGAAGTAGTCGATGAATTTGTTGATCTTATC
>JADNEJ010000504.1 GCA_016292295.1 Candidatus Thiodictyon intracellulare | reverse complement strand
CCGCGCAGGGCACCCGCGCCTTCGCCCACTTGGCCAGCATCATCGAGACCTGTCGTCAATGCGATGTCTCGCCCTGGCCGTCTCTGGCCGAGGTGATCCGCCAGCGGTGCCAAGGACTTCAAGCCCCACCGTTACCCTCATCAGCCATCTGATCGGAGCGACCCGCTACGGCTACTTGGCAATCAGGGGGGGCTAAACGGTTACGTGCGTCAGGCGCCCGTCAGTCGTTCCTCTGCCTCCCGGTATTTGGCGGCGGTGCGCGTGATGATGTCCGGGGGCAGTTTGGGGCCGGGGGCGGTCTTGTCCCAGTCCAGGGTCTCCAGATAGTCGCGCATGAACTGTTTGTCGAAGCTCGGTGGGCTCTGGCCCGGTCGGTACTGGTTCGCCGGCCAGAAGCGCGAGGAGTCCGGGGTCAGCACCTCGTCGATCAAGTGCAGGCGCCCGTCCTGGTCCAGGCCGAACTCGAACTTGGTGTCGGCGATGATGAGGCCGCGCCGCAGGGCGAAGGCGGCGCTCTCCTCGTAGATGCGCAGGCTTGCATCCCGCACCTGGGCGGCCAGTTCGGCGCCCAGGAGGCCGCTGATGTGGGCAAAATCCACGTTTTCGTCGTGAGTGCCGGCCGCCGCCTTGGTGGAGGGGGTGAAGATGGGCCTGGGGAGCGGGTCCGCCTGGCGCAGCCCGGCCGGCAGCGCGATGCCGCAGACGCTGCCGCTGCCCTGATAGTCCTTCCAGCCGGAACCGATCAGGTAGCCGCGCACGATGGCCTCCACCGGCAGCGGCTCAAGCCGACGTACCACCAGGCCGCGTTCGCCGAGTTGGGCCAGTTCATCGGGGTCGGTGACGACCGCCGAGACCGGGATGCCGCTCAACTGATTGGGGATTAGGGCCGCGGTGCGGTCGAACCAGAAATTGGAGACCCGGGTCAGGACCTTGCCCTTGCCTGGGATAGGCTGGGGCAGTACCACGTCGAAGGCGGACAGCCGGTCGGTCGTCACCACCAGTAGGTGGTCGGGGCCGACCGCATAGAGGTCCCGAACCTTGCCGCGGCCGAGCAGGGGCAGGCTCCGGAGGTTGGATTCAAAGAGTGCGGACATGGCTTGCTCCCCGGTCGAGTGGGCTGACAGTATATCGGCTTGCGTAGCGGCGCGGGTCCTGTCCTGCGGCCTGGTACCGCACGGCAATTTCCGATACCGGTCCGGCGAGCGCGCAAGGGCGAATTGAATTCGACAGGATTAACATTATCTTGCAGGATTTACAGGATAAATTTCGGGGGCGACCTGCCGGGCTTTCCAAGCCTCAGGTCGGCAATCCCAAGGCCAACATCCATATCCAACGCGGAGTCACCAGATGCCCAGACAGATCATCAGTACCGAGGCGGCACCTCAGGCGATCGGGACCTACTCCCAGGCGGTCCGGGCGGGGGATACCGTCTATCTTTCGGGTCAGATCCCGCTGGTGTCGCAGACCATGGCCCTGGTGGAGGAGAGCATGGAGGCGCAGATTCGGCAGGTGTTGAGCAATCTCGCCGCGGTGGCGGGAGCGGCGGGCGGGAGTCTGAGCGAGGTGGTCAAACTCATCAAGCTCAACGTCTTCCTGACAGATCTCACCCACTTCCCCCTGGTCAATCAGGTCATGGCCGAGTTCTTCAGCGAGCCCTACCCGGCGCGGGCGGCGGTGGGCGTAGCGGCCCTGCCCAAGGGCGCGGCGGTGGAGATGGATGCGATCCTGGTGCTGGGCGGCTGAAGCGCCGCCCGGATCACCCTAAAATCCACAGATTGACACAGATGAAAACAGATTTTCTTCGGATTGTCATTCGCTTATCGCTATTGTCACAAGCACCGGCAAGGTGAGTCCCAGACCAAGCGTAAGTCAATGAATCATATATGGTAATCTGTGGATGACTGCTCTTTCTGAGATCACTGTCGGGGGTGCCATTCGGAATCGCGTTGAAGCCCTGTGAAAATGAGGCCTTGGTTTGTATTCTTGAGGGGATGGCTTACCATTACGGCTTGGCTTGTCTAACCCAGCATTCGGGGTATTTCGTGCGCGTCATTCTGCCCCTGTTTTCGCTCCTGCTGCTCCTCGTGCTCGCCGGTTGCCGCTCCAATCCCCTGCTGGAGGGTGCCGGTCGCGCCCCCGAGGGTTCCGCCTACGGGGGCTCCGGCGGTTCAGGTACCTTCGCCAACAATCCGGCCGCGCTGCGCTTCGCCAAGACCATGCAGCAGCACCACGGTTACGACGCCAATGCGGTCATGGCCATCCTGTCGCGCGCCCAGCGCCAGAATTGGATCATCGCGCAGATGGACAAGCCCATCCACAAGGGCAGCGGTCCTGCCGTCCCCACCGGGGCCTGGAATCGCTACCGGGCCAAGTTCATCACGGATGACAACATCGACAAGGGTGTGGCCTTCTGGAATCAACACCGTGCGGACCTGCAGCGCGCCTCTGCCAAGTATGGGGTGCCGCCGGAGATCATCGTCGGCATCATCGGGGTCGAGACCCGCTGGGGCCGGATCATGGGCAAGACCCGCATCATCGATGCGCTCGCGACCCTGTCCTTCGCCTACCCGCGGCGTTCAGAGTATTTTTCCAGTGAGTTAGATGCCTTCTTGCTCCTGACCCGGGAAGAGGGCATCGACCCCTTCCAACCCACCGGCTCCTTTGCCGGGGCCATGGGCTATGGTCAGTTCATGCCCTCGAACATTCGCCAGTATGGGGTGGATTTCAACGGGGACAGGCATCGCAGCCTATGGCATCCGGTGGATGCCATAGGCAGTGTCGCCAACTACTTCAAGGGCCACGGCTGGCGCACCGGGGAGCCGGTGGTGGTGCGGGCGACGGTGAGCGGTCCGGGGGCCGGGTCCCTCAAGGCCGGGTTCGATACCAACTACTTGCTCGCCACCCTGGCGGGCGCCGGGATCCTGCCGGCCGGGTCCTTAGGCGGGGCGAATTCAGCGAGCCTGCTCAAGCTCGACGTCGGCAGCGGCTACGAGTATTGGTTGGGCCTGCACAATTTCTATGTTATCACCCGTTACAACCACCTCACCTACTACGCGATGGCCGTGTACCAGCTCGGCAACGCCGTCAAGGAGCGTGTCTGCGGCAGCGACGGGCTCCGAATGGCCGCGGTGCAGTAGTTTTGCAGAAGAGGAATCAGTCCGTGAAAAACGCGAATGAACGCAAATAAATGGACAGGATTATACCTAAGCGATAGCAATTTTCGGCTTTTTATTCCAGATAACTTGAAAATTCTCAGCGAGAAGCGTTCGGAGTAGCGGGGCAAATGCATCAAGTTCACCGAAGAGTGTCTGGGTCGATTAGCAAGGCATCGGCCATATCGGCCGGCGCACGCCCCTTACCGAACAAGATCACTGCGTTGATCCGATAGGCCTCGCGTACGTCCCAGGCGGCGCGGTGGGCCGCACGCAGTTCGGCGAGTTCGTGCTTGTCGAGACGGTAGTCCAGCATGAAGGCAGTTTACTAAAACTCTCGGCAGGTTACCCGCCGCGACTAAGCCGTAATCTCACATGAGAGACGTATAATAGGATTTCGCAGGATTAACAGGATTCTGAAGTTTCCAGGTTCTGAAACCCGCGTATGGCCAAACATTTGGGGTCGGGAGTTTTCGTAGGGGTTTGCGTGGATCTCCGCAAATCTCTCGAAAATCCCCCCACCGCTACCCCCCCCACCCCTCCGGTGTCCCCCTGGAAAAACAGGAAACTTCAGCAGGATTTCCGATGACAGAAAACGCGACTTTGTTATCTTGTTAATCCTGGTTATCTTGTTAATCCTGAAAAATCCTCCTGGGTCAGTGATCTGAATAAGCCTCTGAATCTTTGATCTGTTGGAATTTCAGCGAGATAGAGTTAAAATGGCGCATTCCTGAGACTCGCTCCGCAGGTGGCATGAGGTGCGACGACTAATCATTGCGAAATCGGAGGCTGATTTTACTTCCCATGCGGGGTTGGAACTGATCGGGATGGTGATTCGTCAGCACACCGACCTGGCGAAAGCTGCGACCGCAGTGGCGCCGGCCCGGAGCGATGCCATACCGCATGTCAAGATCCTGATTAGCTACATCGGACTGCTGTGTTTG
>JADNEJ010000066.1 GCA_016292295.1 Candidatus Thiodictyon intracellulare | reverse complement strand
CGCCGCAACCCCCTGCTCAGCGCACGCGTCGGCACCGCCGTGGCGTCACGCGCGGAGCCGTCGTCCGACTGCAAAAATGGCCAAAGTCGAGCTTGGGTCTTGGCCTTCTTGGTGAGCAACACGTCGCGGGTATGGCGGTCGATCAGGTCGGTTAGGGTGTGCCGCTTGGCCTCGATGGTCCCGAAGTGCCGCCCCTCCCGGATGGCGCTCTCGGTGGCCTGTGCCCACTTCTGGGCGTCGGTTTTGCGGGTGAAGGTCGCGTGCTGCGCCGGGTAGCCCTTCAATCGGACCTCGACGCGGTAGGAGGTTGCGCCGGTGCTGTCGGTGCGCTCGGTAAAGGTCGCCATAGGTCAGGCTCCCATGGTCGAGCGGTAGGGGGTAGGATTGGCGGCAGCCATGGCAGAACCTCGGTAACAGGTTTCCTTGTGGTCAGGGTCACGGGTCGGTTGCCATCGTCCCGGGGTCCGTCATCTACCGAAAAAACCTACAGCAAACGGCCGTAAACCGCAACACAGGATAAACTATCAGGTATTTTTCTTCATCAAGTCGCTGTCTTTACTATCTTTCGTGAGTGCGCAATGGGCGCGCGGCGCACTGGCGGCGCAGTTCAGAAAAAAACGGTGTTGTTCGGGGCCGGCTTTGTCGGCCTCGGGCGGGTGTCTTGAGTGCTGATCAGATCGCCGAACCTAGGGCCGGGCCGGTGCGCTTTGTGGTGGGGTGTTGTGGGCAAGTGCGCCCCGAGTGCGCTACAGCAAAGAAAAATGGCCTAGCTGTGCAGCTAACCAATTATTTTATTGGAGCCGATGGGCGGATTCGAACCGCCGACCTACTGATTACGAATCAGTTGCTCTGCCAGCTGAGCTACATCGGCGCACCGGACTGGATAGTATAGGGGATGCGGCCTTCTGCCTCAACGGCCGGACCTCAGGCGCAGCGCCCCGGCCCCGCCGTCGGGTAGCCGCTGGGCATCCAGGGCGTAGGGGGCGGGGTCGGTGATGGGGTCGCGTCCGAGCAGGAGGTCGGTGACCAGGCGCGCCGAGGCGAGGTCGGTGACGATGCCGTTGCGATAGTGTCCGGCGTTGACATAGAGCCCGGCGGTACCCGGGACCGGGGCGATGTAGGGGATGCCGCCCGGCGAGCCGGGTCGCAGTCCCGACCAGTGGGCCTCGATCGGTGTGTGCGCGAGGTGGGGGTAGAGTTCGACGTCGGCGCGGTGGAGCGACTCCCTGGGCTGCGCGGTGGTCTCCTTGACGAAGCCGATCTGCTCCAGGGTGCTGCCGACCAGGATGAGGCCGTCCCGGCGCGGGATGACGTAGTGCTCCCGCCACAGGGTGGTGTAGTTGGTCTGGCCGGGGCGGCCCTTGAACAGGATCATCTGCCCGCGCACTGGCTCGATGTCCGGCCGCTGACCGAGTGGGTCCAGGAGGCGAGCGGTCCAGGCGCCGGTGCAGGCCACGACCTGGTCGGCCTGGATCAGGCCGCGGGTGGTGCGCACACCTTCAATGCGCCCGTCCGTGGACAGGATTGCGTGGACCTCCTCCTGCTCGCGCAGTGCGATGGGTCCCGCCAGTGTCTTGCGGGCGGCCTTGATGAGGCGTGGGTTACGGACGTTGGCGACGGCGGGCAACAGCATGACGGTCGGCGGGCGGACGGCCAGTTCGGGCACCTCTATCGTGGAGCTGGACGCTGTCGATGAGTTGGACCTCGGTGCCGTGCGTAGCGGCCCAGGCCAGCGCCGGCTCCCGCTCCTGCGGGTCCAGGATTAGGAGGCCGCTGGCGGTCAGCTCAGGATCGATGCCGGTCTGCGCGGTTAGCTCGGCGCAGAGTGTGGGATAGAGCCGCTGGCTCCAGCGGGCGAGTGCGGTGATGGTGTCCGGATAGCGTCAGGGGTAGAGCGGGGATACGATGCCGCCGCCGGCCCAGGACGACTCGCGGCCGGCCTCGCCCATCTCAACCAGGATGACCGCGGCGCCGGCCTGGACCAGTTCGCGGGCGGTCAGGAGCCTGACGATACCAACGCCGATGACCAGAATGCCGCTCATGGTCGATCCTCTCGCTGTGTAAACTGTAAATCCTGAGAAATCCTGTTAATCCTGTCCATTTCTCAAGCTCGATGTTATTCTCGAATGGTATGGTGACTTGCGCTTTGCGATACCTGGGCATCTCCCCCGGGTGACACTGCCGCAACGGTGCCCGTCAACTCCCGGGGCAGGGGGAAGACTACCTGCTCGCGGATGCCGGACTGCTCCTCCACGGTCCCGGCGCCCCAGTCGCGCAGCCGGGCGATGACCTGCTCCACCAGGACCTCGGGGGCGGAGGCGCCCGCCGTCAGGCCCACCCGCGGGGCCTGAGCCAGCCAGTCCCGGTGGATATCCTCGGGACCGTCGATGAGATAGGCCGTGCAGCCCTGCTTCTGCGCTAGTTCCCGCAGTCGGTTGGAGTTGGAGCTGTTAGTGGAACCGGCCACCAGCAGTAGGTCGCAGCGCTCGGCCAGTTCCCGCACCGCGTCCTGGCGGTTCTGGGTCGCATAGCAGATGTCGCTGCGCTTGGGGCCTTGAATGTCGGGGAAGCGTTCGCGCAGGGCCGCGATGATCGCCGCGGCGTCGTCGACCGAGAGGGTGGTCTGAGTCACATAGGCCACGCGTTGCGGGTCCCGGACCGCCAGTGCGGCGCAGTCGGCCGCCGACTCGACCAGGTGCATCCGGCCCTCTCCGCCCTGGCATTGGCCCAGGGTGCCCTCGACCTCCGGGTGGCCGCGGTGCCCGATCAGGACCACGTCGAGCCCTGCGCCGCAGTGGCGGGCGACCTCTAGGTGGACCTTGGTCACTAGGGGACAGGTGGCGTCGAAGAGCCGGAAGCCGCGCCTCTGGGCCTCGTCCCGGACCTGCTGTGCGACCCCATGGGCGCTGAAAATCAGGGTGGCCCCGGCGGGCACCTGGTGCAGGTCTTCGATGAAGACGGCGCCGCGCTGCTTGAGACCCTCGACCACGAAACGATTGTGCACGACCTCATGACGGACGTAGATGGGGGCACCGTAAAGGTCGAGTGCACGCTCGACGATCGCGATGGCGCGGTCGACACCGGCACAGAAGCCGCGGGGGTTGGCGAGGAGTATGTCCATGGCAGCAAAGAATAGGCTCAAGTGGTGATGGTGAGAAAGGCCGCGGGCGGCGCGCGCCCGGGCCCGCGCTGGCCGAATCAACAACGGGGTGTTGGTCAGCATCCTTGCCGAATCGCCGGCCCGTCGCAAGGGGGAACGACCCCGGCGCGGCGGCGGGGTCCCGCGGCACCCGTAGATGACCTCCCGTTGGTTCAGGCTGAACGCAATCAGATCAAACACCATGTTGGATTCCTTGTTTAATGCCCTCCTGAAGGCCCTTGCGGATACCGATCCGCCCAACGCTCGTGACGTAAGGCATGTGTTCTACTCCCTCAAGGGTTTTAATCTCGGACCAGAGGCGTTCTTCCCGCGCCTCAGGTAGGCGCAGCATCCAGTTGATGAAATGGAACAACTTCAGGATGTCGTCCCGCGCCCAACCGCGTCGATAGAGGCTCTTGGCGAGCGCCAGTTTGGCCTGGTAGCGTTCCTCGGGGGCGTGGCGCGTCTCCTGGGTCTTCAGGTGCGCCTGGATGACCACCGCGAAAGGGTTGGTCGAGGCCTCCAACTCCGCCCAGCGGGCGCGGTAGTCGAGCAACTTGACACAGGGAAAGCAGATGCCGACCTAACAGCCCCAGCGCTGCCAGCCGCAGTGGTCCGGGCGCCAGTCGACGAGCACGGCCAGGCTGACCACCGGGCGGCGGTGGCGGTCGTAGATGCGCTAATTGTAAACAAATAACCGTTCTGCCAAGTCGGGGTCTCCGTCGCCCTGGACCTCGACGTGGATGAGGAGCCAGTCCTCTCGCTCGGTGCTGTCCACCACGCGCACCAATTTGTCCGCCAGGCGCCGGCCAAGCTAGCAGCCTGTCGGACTTCGGGGCCCCGTCGGGGCGGTGGGTCCGTTACACTGTCGGGATCAACCACGATGGCCGGAGTGCTACTGCTGATGCGCCGCTTCCACCCGATGGACCGCGACACTGACTTGCTTCTGCCGCTGTCG
>JADNEJ010000556.1 GCA_016292295.1 Candidatus Thiodictyon intracellulare | reverse complement strand
CGCCCGCAAACCCACATGGGCCGGCCGGCCTTGGGCGGATTTGTGATCAAGGCCGTCACCGGCCGCCGCCTCAAGCTGGCCTTCGACTAGGGTTGCCGGATCGTCCCCCGTCTTTCGTCGCTTGTATGCCCAATTAGTTGGTCCCTGATCGCTGCGACGGATGCAGTGCGGTCCGCTCGCCGCCGTGCTATGCGCGCGGTGGACCCACCCTATTGGTTGGCGGATGCGGTCGGCCCCTGACAGGCGTCTTTTCAGCTAAAAATTGACGCAGTAAAGATCCACTCGCGACCGCTTGCGCATTTGTGCGCCACGAATCTCGACTCCAACCATTTTAGTAGCCGTATGTCGGAGTACGGCACCGTACTAGTTCACGGATTCAGGAGTGCTTTATGAGCCTGCATCGTTCCGCAGAAAGCCGATAGTCTGTTTAGACATTGAAGCGGAAGTGGATTATGTCGCCGTCTTTCACCACATACTCCTTGCCCTCGGAACGCAGTTTGCCCGCTTCTTTGGCCCCATGCTCACCCTTGCAGGCGACGAAGTCGGCGTAGGAGATGACCTCGGCACGGATGAAGCCGCGCTCGAAGTCGGAGTGAATAACTCCGGCCGCTTGAGGCGCCCGCGACCGAGCGGGGATGGTCCAGGCGCGGACTTCCTTGGGTCCGGCGGTGAAATAGGTCTCCAGACCCAGCAGTTGGTATCCGGCCCGCACCACCCGGTTCAGCCCCGGCTCGTCCAGTCCCAGCTCGGCCAGGAACTCACCGCGCTCCTCATCGGGCAGTTCCACGATCTCGGCCTCAATGGCGGCGCACACCGGAACCACCAGGGCGCCCTCCTCCCGCGCGTGCTCGCGCACTGCGTTCAGCAGGGGGTTGGCGGTGAAGCCGTCCTCGGCCACGTTGGCGATGTACATGGCAGGCTTGTTGGTCAGCAGGAAGAGGTCGCGCAGTTCGGCACGCTCGTCGTCGCTGAGATCCAGGGTGCGCACCGGCCGCGCCTGGTCGAGTTGGACACGCACCCGCTCCAGCAGGTCGCGGCGCACCGCCGCCTTTTTGTCCACGACCTTGGCGGCACGACCAGCGCGGTCCAGGGCCTTCTCCACCGTTTCGAGGTCCGCTAGGGCCAGTTCGGTGTCGATGATTTCGATGTCGCGCAGGGGATGGACGCCGCCGGAGACGTGGATCACGTCGTCGTTCTCGAAGCAGCGCACCACGTGCGCGATGGCGTCTGTCTCGCGGATGTTGGCGAGGAATTTGTTGCCCAGGCCCTCACCCTTGGAGGCGCCGGCCACCAGTCCGGCAATGTCCACGAACTGCATGGTGGTCGGGAGAATGGCCTGGGGCTTGGCGATGGCGGCGATGACGTTGAGCCGCGGGTCGGGCAGCAGGACTACCCCCACGTTGGGGTCGATGGTGCAGAAGGGGTAGTTCGCGGCCGCGATGGCGGCCTTGGTCAGGGCATTGAACAGCGTCGACTTGCCCACGTTGGGCAGGCCAACGATCCCGCATTTGAATCCCATGGTGAGGTCCCGGGCGGAAAAAAAATCCATGGTACAGCAGCGGCGCTCAACTGTCCTTGCTGCCCCGTTCGTAGGCGTCCTCGAAGCGGACGATGTCGTCCTCGCCCAGATAGCTGCCGGACTGAACCTCGATGATCTCTAGCGGGATGGTCCCCGGGTTCTCCAGCCGGTGAAGACTGCCGACCGGGATGTAGGTGGACTGGTTCTCGGTGATCAGGAAGGACTTGTCGTCACAGGTCACGCGGGCGGTGCCGGAGACCACGACCCAGTGCTCGGCCCGATGGTGATGCATCTGCAGCGACAGGGACTCACTCGGCTTCACGGACAGACGTTTGACCTGATAGCGTCCGCCCTGCCCGATGGACTCATAGGCACCCCAGGGACGATGCACCCGCTGGTGATGGCGGAATTCGTGGCGCCCCGCGTGTTCAAGGAATTGCGTGACGACCTTGACATCCTGGGCGCGGTCTTTCTTCACCACCAGTACCGCGTCCGGGGTCTCGACGACGATCAAATCATCCACCCCCACTACGGCCACCATCCGATGACGGGCAATCAGCAGGTTGTTGTTGGCGTCGTGGACGAAGGCGTCACCGTCGAGCACATTGCCAGAGGCGTCCTGCTCCCGGACCTCCCACAGAGCGGACCAGGCGCCCACGTCGGACCAGCCGGCGTCCAGGGGGATGACAATGGCCGCTGGTGCCTTGATGCGGGCCTCACCGGCGATGTGTTCCATCACCGCATAGTCGATCGAGTCGCTGGGGCAGGTGGCGAAGGCCGCGGCATCAAGGCCGAAGAACTGTCCGGCCACGCGTCCGTCCGCATAGGCGTGGGCCGCGGCCTGGGCGATGTCGGGGCGCAGGCGCTCGATCAGGCTCAACCACAGAGACGCCTTGAGGACAAAGATGCCGCTGTTCCACAGGTATCGACCGCTGGCGAGATAGCCCTGGGCCGTCTCCAGATCAGGCTTCTCAACAAAGGCATCGAGTCGGTAGGCGTGGCCCGCCAATCCATCGAGCGGACCCACACCGCGGGCCTCGACGGCATAGAGCTCGCCTGAGTAATAGGGCTCGCCTGGGTAAATGTACCCATAGCCCACCTCGGGCTTGCTGGGGACTATCCCGAAGGTCACTACCGCGCCCTGGTCAGCCAGGGTAACGCCGTCGGCCACGGCGGCACGAAAAGCCGGTTTATTGCGGATCATATGGTCCGCCGGCATGACCAACAGGATAGGGTCCAGGCCGCCCCGGATCGCCGCCAGGGCCGCGACGGTGAGCGCCGGAGCGGTATTGCGGCCCTTGGGCTCCAGGATGATCGCGCCCGGGTGACGCCCCATGACGCGGAACTGCTCGGCGACCAGAAAGCGGTGGGCCTCGTTGCACACCACCAGGGGCTCAAGCAGGCCGATGGCGCGCCGTGGATGCTCCTGGTCCAGCCCGTCTAAGCGCCGAATCGTCTCCTGGAGCATCGTGTGCTCACTGGTCAGGGGCAGGAATTGCTTCGGATAGGCCTCCCGCGACAGGGGCCACAGACGGGTGCCGGAACCACCGGAGAGGATGACGGGTTGCAGAAGCATGGTCGCGATCTTCCTGGGCGGGCGCCCGCGTGACTGGGCCAAGGATTACAGCAACCGCGAGTGCGCCGCGTCAACCTCTGGTAGGATCACAGTCCCGTGAGGATAATGGCCGCGCGCACGCGCCGCCGGGGTGATCGGCCGCTCCCGTACACCGGTCAACCGCCGTGGCACTAAACCACGCCAAGCCGCCCGGCCGCACCCGCCGACCAATCCGACCCGTCATACATAGAGGTACTCGCACCGATAGAGGTACTCGCACCGATGGAGCCATACGCAGGCAATCAACCACTGTCAGCCAAAGGAATCTACAGTGCTGAACTCATGGAGCGCGTCGGCGAAGATTTGGACCTGTTCTGAGAGGTGGTCGGCGAGTTCAGTGACTCCTACCGAGACACCCCGGCCCAACTCGCCGCGACCCTCGACCAGGACCCCGCCGCTGCCCGGCAGTTGGCGCACACCTTGAAAGGGGTCCTGAGTAACCCGAGCTGTTCACGGCCTGCGCGGCGTTGCACGAGGCCATCCGCGATGACCACCCGGAACGCTACTCCGCACTGATGGCCGCCCTGCCCCTGGGAATCCCTACGCTGTGCGATTCCATCGCCGCCGCCCGCAAAGCGCGCCGCAGGGCGAGCCTGAACTCACGGCGGGCGTCGACCAGGACTGGCTGGACGAGCGGTACGCGGCGCTGCGGCTCGCCCTGGCGCGCGACTGCAAGAGTCTGACCGAGGACCTGGCCGCCGCCGGCATCCCTGCCGCGAACCGCCCTTCTTCGAAGAACTGCATGGCCTGATCCGCGCCTATCGTTTCAAGGAGGCGCAGGCGCTGCTCGAGCGGCACCTCGATGCTTGACCCCAGACCCAAGGTCCTGGTGGTCGAAGACAGCAGGGCCAATGTCCGCACCTTCGTGGGCCTGCTCCAGGACGGCCTTAATCATAGCTCCGCCCACGCCCATCACGCCGCCACCAGCCGCCACCAGCGTCAGAGCAGGCAAACTGACTGGCCGCGGTCGTCGGCGCCGCG
>JADNEJ010000510.1 GCA_016292295.1 Candidatus Thiodictyon intracellulare | reverse complement strand
TGTATAACAAGTATTACGAATCATTTGACGGGTTTCGCAAAGCCTGCGCAGACTTGTTCAGCAACCCGGGTGAGTACCAGAGCGACTTGCGCTCCTTGCTGACGGAGAACTTTGAAATAATCGGTCGGTGAGGAAACCGAAAATTTGGCATTAGCTAAGTATACTTACCAGTTTCGCGGCGGCCACGTCCGCCACCCACTCACGAGCCATCCCAAAGGGGGCAGGGCGCATGTACATTGCCATGGTCAGCGCCGAGTGCGCGCCGATCGCTAAGGCCGGCGGTCTCGGGGACTTCGTCCAGGGCCTGGCCCGGGAGTTGTCGATTCGGGGCAATCAGGTCGAGATCTTCCTTCCCAAGTACGACTGCCTGCGCTTCGACCGCATCTGGGGCCTGACCAAGGTCTACGAGGGCCTGTGGGTACCCTATTACGACCAATGGGTCCATTGCGATGTGGAGTACGGTGACGTCGACGGACTCAAGTGCTACTTTATCGATGAGCACGCCCGGGAGAACTTCTTCCGGCGCGGCAAGATCTACGGGGAGCCGGACGACGCCAATCGTTTCGCCTTCTACTGCCGGGCAGTACTGGAATTCATGCTGAAGTCCGGCCGCCACCCGGACGTGATCCACTGCAACGACTGGCAGACCGGCCTGGTCCCGGTGCTGCTCTATGAGATTTACCAGGGCTTGGGGATTAACCATAGCCGCGCCTGCTACACCCTGCACAATATGGGGCACCAGGGCGTGACGGGGGAGTCCATCCTGCGCCAGGTGGGCCTCAAGCCCGAGCGCCTGATGACTATGGAGCGGATGCTCGACCCCGTCAATCACCGGGCGGTGAACCTGATGAAGGGCGGGATCGTGTTCTCCAACTTCGTCACCACAGTCTCGCCGCGCTACGCCTGGGAGATCCAGCATACCGACCAGGGGATGGGGCTCCAGGGGCTGCTCCAATATTACGACAGCAAGTTCGGCGGTGTCCTGAACGGCATCGACTATTCGGTGTGGAACCCGGAATTGGACACTCATCTCCCACAGCCTTATGGCCCCGACATCTTGCCGCAGAAGGCCGCGAGCAAGCAGGCCCTGCGCCGGCGCCTGGAACTCGATGACGTCTTCAAGCCGATCATCGCGGTCGTCAGCCGTCTGGACCGCCAAAAGGGGGTGGACTTGATCCGCCGGGCCATCTATTTCTCGCTGGAGAGCGGCTGCCAGTTCGTGCTCCTGGGCTCGGCCCCGGAACCGGCGGTGAACGACCGGTTCTGGGGCATCAAGCGAAAAATGGACTCGAACCCCGACTGTCACCTGGAACTGACCTACGACGAGGAACTGTCGCACCTGATTTATGCTGGGTCCGACATGATCCTGATCCCCAGCGTCTACGAGCCCTGCGGCCTGACCCAGATGATCGCCATGAAATACGGCGTGGTTCCCATCGTGCGCCGGGTCGGCGGTCTGGCGGACACCGTATTCGATGCCAACTACTCGCATCGGCCTTTTGAGGAGCGCAACGGCTATCTCTTCGACGACCTGACCGAGAGCGCACTGGAAGCCGCCATGAGCCGCGCCATTGGCCTGTGGTTCCGCTTCCCGGAATACTTCCGGCAGTTGCGCGCCAACGGCATGCGCGCCGATAACTCCTGGAACCGGCCGGGGCAGCAATATCTCGACATCTACCATCATCTGCGCAACTGAGCAACTGAGCAACGAGTCAAGAACAAGTTAAACACAACACAAACACAACACAATCGTTGTCGAAATCGTAATCCGAGAAGCGATACAATTTGGCATGCGAGAGAATCCGTGGCGCTACGATAATCTCGACAACGACAACGATTTATTTCTGACTCGTTACTGATCCTGTCCATTTATTCTCAAGCCGCTCTCGACGTAGCGGCCTGATTCCGTTTCAACTGCTGCTACGGCTACCAGAACCCCATGCGCCGCTCAATCCCAGATACTCCCGCTCTTCCTCAGGCTCTCTATCGCGCCGACCAGGTCCGCGCCCTGGACCGCACCGCCATTGAGGACCACGGTATCCCCGGCATCGAACTGATGAACCGGGCCGGGAGTGCGGCCTATGCGCTGCTGGGCACCCGCTGGCCGGAGTTCAAACGGCTGACGGTCCTCGCCGGCCTGGGCAACAATGGCGGCGACGGCTATGCCATCGCCCGTTTGGCCCGGGCGGACGGCGTGGCGGTGACGTTGTTGCAGATCGGCGACATCGCTCGGGTCGGCGGTGACGCCGCCCTGGCCCTGGTCGCCTACCGGGAGGCCGGCGGCCCGATCGAACCCTTCAACGCTCTTCCAGAGCACCCGGGTGTCGTAGTCGATGCACTCTTCGGTACTGGCCTCGACCGGCCCGTTACCGGCCCCTGGGCCGCGGCTATCGCGGCGGTCAACGCAAGCGGTGCGCCGGTACTGGCCATCGACATCCCCTCCGGACTCCAGTCGGACACCGGCGCCGTGCTCGGGGTCGGGGTGCACGCCGCCGCGACCATCAGCTTCATAGGCCTCAAACAGGGCCTTTTCACCGGGGCCGGACCGGACCACTGCGGCGCCATCCATTTTAGTGACCTGGGCGTCCCCGCACTGGTCTACGCCGCGCAAACCCCTGCCGCTTGCCGCACTGATTGGTCTCGTGAGTCCGTCCGCCTGCAACCGCGACGACGCGCCGCCAACAAGGGCGATTTCGGCCATGTACTCATCATCGGCGGTGCCCCCGGCATGTCCGGCGCCGCCCGCCTGGCCGGGGAGGCGGCCCTGCGCGCCGGGGCCGGACGAGTCACGGTCGCCACCCACCCGGACCACGCCGCCCTACTCAACCTCACCCGCCCGGAACTCATGGTCCGTCCGGTCGCGGACCTCGAGGCACTGGATGCGCTGATCGAGTGCGCCACGGTCATCGCCATCGGCCCCGGCCTGGGCCGCGCCGCCTGGGGACGCGGACTCTGGGAGCGGGTGCGGCTATGCGGCAAGCCGCTGGTAGTCGACGCCGATGCACTGAACCTCCTGGCCGAGTCGCCCTCGACCAATCCAGACTGGGTCCTGACACCCCACCCCGGCGAGGCCGGACGTCTGCTCGGGTGCAGTACGGCCGCGGTCGGCGCCGACCGCTTCCAGGCCGCACTCGAGATCCAGCGGCGCTATGGCGGGGTGGTGGTCCTGAAGGGTGCCGGCACTCTGATCCAGGGTGAGCCCCAAGGCCCGACCGTGGTCTGCACCGACGGCAACCCCGGGATGGCCACCGCCGGTGCCGGGGACGTACTGATCGGCGTGATCGCCGTCCTGCTGGGTCAAGGCCGTGCCTTGGGGCTAGACGCGCGGCAGGCCGCCGGTCTTGGTGTCTGTCTCCACGCGGCGGCCGGTGACCGCGCTGCCCTGGGTGGCGAGCGAGGGCTCATCGCCAGCGACATCCTCGCCGCGCTGCGCCCGGTCGCAAACCGACTCGCCGAGCGCCCATTCGAGGTGGGGGAGGACTGATGCAGGTCCTGCTCCCCGACGCTAATTCCCAGACCGCCTTCGGCGCCAGCCTGGCCGCCGCCCTGCCCAGCCAGTTCGTGATCTACCTGCACGGGGATCTCGGCACCGGCAAGACCACCCTGGCCCGCGGCATCCTGCGCGGCCTAGGTCACCAAGGTGTCGCCCGCAGCCCCACTTACACCCTGATCGAACCCTATGAGATCGGCCCCCGTCGCGTCTATCACCTCGACCTCTACCGGCTTGTCGATCCTGAAGAGCTCGAATACCTGGGACTGCGTGACCTGCTCGGCGACGCCGTCCTGTGGCTGGTGGAATGGCCCGAGCGCGGGGAAGGGCTGTTGCCGACGGCGGACTTGAGTATCGAGATCGAATACTTCCCGGACGGGCGGAGACTGATCCTGAGCCCGCACGGTGAGGCGGGGCAAGGCCTGATCGAGGGGCTGGTTCTGAGGACATAGTGGGAGCCTTGATCATAAATCCATCCAAGAGCAAGCGTGGAAGTCGGTCATAAGCGTCGAAAGTGTTAGCAGAACCTCTTAACTTTCATACTCTTGGAAGTGCAAACTAACTCAGGGTAGTAAAAAAATGTCCGAAGGTCCTGCCGCGAGAAACTTTAGCCCAGATGCCGGGCGTTC
>JADNEJ010000388.1 GCA_016292295.1 Candidatus Thiodictyon intracellulare | reverse complement strand
TCAAGCCGCAGGCCACCTTTTCCGACTGCCTGGCGCGCGTGCGCCGCACCATTTGAGCCGAGAGGAATGACGTCAACTCGCTCGCGGATTAGGATCAAGTGGTAATTTCCCGCCCTCGCCTGGGAGCGCGTGCTCGCGCAACTGACCGCGACTGCCTGAGCGGCAGCGCGCGGCATACCCGGCCGCCGCGCCGGGGCCGCGTAGCGGACCAGACGCATTGGCTCCATAGTTCTCCAGGGTCCGCCGTGCGGACCCTGGCCCCCCCGATTGCCGGTTGCGGCTGGCACGATCATCGGGGTCGCCTAAAATGGCCAAAGTCGAGTTTTCATCTGTGTTTATCTGTGGATTTTAAGTTGAGTCGTCGGTCCGGAGCCAGCCGCCTGCCGGGGGCCTCAGGTCACATCGGATCGCCGATCAGGGCCTTGGGCACCGACGAGACACCGAGGTGATCTCAGGCATCCCAATGAACGTGGCGCATGAACGCCGGGTCGGCGTTGCGGTGTGTAATCTTTCGGGTCTTGGATGGGGAGGCGCTCGGCCATGGTGGCGGCTCCTGTGGGGTACGTCTTAGCGGGCACTCGCGGCGCACAGCGCCCGACAGCTGCGTGATTCCGCTGGAGCGGTGTCACGAGAGTCTAAATCACCCGGCCACCGGCTCAGGCCGGTATCAGCCGCCCGTCCCGCAGTTCATAGAAATCCGGATTGCGCTGCGCCACCAGGCTCAGCAGGTCGTCCAGCATGTCGGCGAGCGCCAATTCGCGCTCCGGGGCGCCGACCTGGAAGGGGCGCAGCAGGCGCTCGGCCCCAGTGGCTCGCGCCGCCCCCACCAGGGGAGAGGCGGCAAAGAGGTCAACGGTGGACCCTGACCGGGATGGGAGTGCCAACGGCGGCGCGGCCGACGCGGGGCGCGGTCCCGTCCGGGCGGAGTCGAGCAGGATTAGGTAGAAGCGCTCGAATTGCTCCTCTCGGTCCGCCGGGTCGTTGCGCCCGGTGAAGAGTTGCAGCCGAGCGTGGGCGTTGAGGAAGGTGGAGCGGCGCTTCTCGGTGCCGTCGTTGGCCGCCTCGCTGTCGAGGAAGAAGAGCCCGGCGAGCACCGCGTAGGGGAAGCGCCGATGCAGGGTGACCGCCTCCATCAGCATGTCGCCGCGCCGGTTGACCAGGTTCTTCTGGAAGTTGCGGGTCTTGCTGTCGCGGAAATTGATGGTCTTGACCGAGATGCCGAGCAGCAGGCCGGACTCCTCGGTCGCCCAGGTCACGTCGACCTTCTTGGCCCCCAGGCCCCCGGCCATGCGCCGCTCGGCGCCCGCATCCGGACCGCCACCCCCGCCGGGGGCGGGGCGCGCCTCCTTGAGACCACGGCGGTGTAGCTCCGCCCCCAGGGCGAGCGCGACCTGCTGGGAGACCAATTCGCTGTAGCGCTTCTTGGCGGCCTGGGGGGCCTCGTCCCCGGGCTTGGGGGGCAGGGCGCCCAGGGCCTCGGCGAAGCGCTCGTCGATTTCAGCCATGGGTGCCGTGCCCCCGGGTCAGGCGGCGATCGAGCAGGTACTCGCGGGCCGCGCGCAGGGTGTCGAGCGCCTCGCGGGCGAGCCCCAGTCCATGGCGCAGGACCAGGTCATCGACCCGGGCCGTGGCGCGGGTCTCCTCCCCCAGGGCGAGCAGGCGGGCGACCTCCGGGGCCAGTGCCTCCAAGTCGGCGGCCAAGGCCTCGACTAGGGCGGCGGCGGGGACCGGCAGGGCGTCGATCTCCCGCGGCTCGTGTTTGAGCATACCGCCGCCATAGATGCGTCCGCCGATCTCGGCCCCGAGGAGCGACAGGCTGTTGAGCGCCGCCAGCGGCAGCAGCCGGACGCCCAAGTCGCGGCGCGGCTCAATCAATCGCACTCCGTAGATCGAGTTCAGGACCAGGGCCCCGGCCTGGTTGGCGAGCAGGCGCGGGCGGCGGTGGTTCATGTAGGTGCAGAAGAGGTCTGGTCGGTCGACCAGGGGGACGCGCCACCAGGGGGTGCGCACGCGACACTTATAGGCGTTGCTCACCCCCTCGCGCTCCCCGAGTGCAATATAGCGCCGGGCGGCCGCGGACGGGGCCTCCCCGGGGGCAAAGAGCAGGGTAGCGGTCCCGGCCTGGCCCAGCCGCTCCCAGTCGGTGCGCTCGAAGTGCAGGCCGGTGAGGTGCCGCCCGCCGGGGGGTGAGATGGGGAGCAACTCGTGCGGCTGCAGGCGCAACGCGCGCGCGCGTGTGGGCGAGAGGGCGAAGAAGCCGTTGTTGCCGGTCACCGAGCCCAGGAAGCTCTCGCCCCACCGGGCCAGGGGCGCGAAACCCTCGCCCTCGACCACCGTGCTGTAGAGTGCGAGCACCTCGGCGGGCAAGAGCGCCGAGGTCCACTTGGCGTCCGGGCGGGGGTGGAAGTCCACCCAGTCCTGGCCCAGGGGCTGCATCAGGTCCTGAGGCCGGGCGGCCTGATAGACCTCGAAGTGGTCGGTTCCGCCGCTACCCTGGGCGAGCAGCAGGACCACGTCCTCCAAGACCCCCGGAAAGACCAGGTGGTCGAACAGGACGAGCCGCACCCGGGCGAAGCGCTGCAGCAGGAAGCGGCGGATCTCGGTCGCGTATTTGACTGACAGGAGCTCGGCCGGCAGCACCAGGCCGAGCCGGCCCTCCGGTTTCAGAAAGGCGCCGGCATGGACCACGAAGGCGGCCCAGGAGGCGGCCAGCCCGCTGAGCCGCACCCCTTGGCGCAGGGCCGCGGTCAGGGCGCGGGCGCGGGCCTCCCCGCTGAAGTGCTGATAGCGCACATAGGGGGGGTTGCCGATGACCGCGTCGAACTCCGGGCGTGCCTCCCGCACGAAGAAGTCGCCCTCCGCGATGGTCGCCCCGGCGCCCAGCTCGGCCAGCAGTTGTCGCGCGATGGCCGCGGACTGGGGATGGATCTCGTGCCCGTGCAGGGCGGCCGGCCAGCCGGCGTCGGTGAGGCCCAGGGCCCGCAGGCGCGTGACCGCCTCGGTGAGAAAGGCGGCCTCGCCGCACGAGGGCTCCAGCACCCGGTCGGACGCTGCGCGGATGGCCCAGGCGGCGATGAAGCAGGCGACCTCCGCCGGGGTAAAGTAGGCCCCGCGCGCCTTACGCAGCGTGCCTCTCCCAGGTTCCGGCGGTGCTGGTTCTTGTCCCATGGCGGCCTTCAGTCCTCGACGCTAGCGTCTCAACACCAAGTCAGGTTCGACCGACTTCGGGTCGGACGCTGGGAGCGCTGCACCCCAGTGCGGCGCTCCCGGTGGTCACCGTCATGAACCTACAGTACCCAACGATGGAAATCCTAAGGCTATTTCTTTGAATATGTCGTAACATATTATTTTTTCATCATTCTACTGATTCACTGCGATGCCCTTACTGCGTGCTGCCCCGTCCCTGTAACCGATCGTGAGCGTCGACAACTGAAGATGCTAGAACGACAACCGACCTGTCCGCAGCAAATTGCGATGCACGCCCGGATTATCTTGTTGGCGAGTCGAGACGTCGGCGTGCGGGCAACGACCGACGAACTCGGTATCGGTCGATACTACCGTCCAAGCTTGGCGGCGGCGGTGTACGGAGCACTCCGACGCCAGCGTCGCGGAGCGGTTGCCGGATGCCCCGCGGCCCGGTACGCCACCGATTTTCACGGCCGAGCAGATCTGCGCGGTGGTGGCGCTGGCCTGCAAGACCCGCGCACGAGTGGGCGAGCCATCACCCATTGGACACAATGGGAAGGCGCCGACGAGGCGATGAAACGGGGGGGATTGTCCCGAGCATCTCGTCGCACTCTATCGGGCGCTTTTTTAAAATCAGCAGACATCAAACCGCATCGCAGTCGCGGCTGGGTGAACGCCAAACAAGATTCCCAGTTCGCGGAGAAACTCCATGATATCTGCGAGATGTACCGTCTGGCCCCGGAGCGGGCGGCAGCGGGAATCCAGACGATCTCTGTTAACGAAATGAGCGGAAATGATTGGAATACAAACGCTTGAGCGTATAGCGCCGACGCAGCCAATGAACTCGGGACGGGTCGAGCGCCGCGAGTTTGAGTATCAGCGCCACGATACCCATACTCTGATTGCCCGGTTCAACGTTGCGATTAGCAAGGTGACTCGGCAACTCGGCCAGACGCGAACCGAAGACGATTTCGCGCGTTT
>JADNEJ010000481.1 GCA_016292295.1 Candidatus Thiodictyon intracellulare | reverse complement strand
CGTGCTCCCAGTGCCGCCATACGCCTGCACCAGCACACTCAGATCCAAGCCTTCCACCACCTCAACCACGTCGCGTGCCAGATGGCCCTTGAGCAGCCAGTCCTGCACCGACAGCGGCAGGAGCAAGTCAGTGTAGTGTCGCGGTCCATCGGGTGGAAGCGGCGCATCGGGCAGTAGCACTCCGGCAATCGAGCGACCATCCGGGTTGATCCAAACAGTGTACCGGACCCGCCGCCCCGACGGGGCCCCGAAGTCTGACAGGCTGCTAGGTAACGCGCTGAGAATAAACAACCTCGTTTCGTCGCTTTTCAGGACCCGGGCAGGACGCGCAGGAACAGGGTCTTGAGGTAGGCGGTCTCGGGGATCGCCGGATGGACCGGGTGGTCGGGCCCCTGCTGACCGGTCTCCAGGAGCTGAAGGAAGCGTCCGGCGCGCCGTCCGGCCTGCTGTACGGTGCGCAAGAAGGCATCGCGGTTCATGTGGAAGGAGCAGGAGGAGGTGACCAAGAGTCCGCCGGGAGTGAGCAGTTCGATGCCCAGCCGGTTGAGTCGGGCATAGGCCTGCACACCCTCCTTCTCGTCCTTGCGGCGCTTTATGAAGGCCGGGGGGTCGAGGATCAGGGTGTCGAACTGCCGGCCCTCGTCACGCAGTGCCCGCAGGACCTCGAAGGCGTCACCCTGGAGCGGGTGGACCCGAGCGGCGAACCCATTACGCTGCGCATTGTCCGCCACGCGCTCCAGGGCGGCGTGGGAACTGTCGACGCAGATCACCTCATTCGCCCCCAGGGCGGCGGCGCGCAAGCCCCAGGCGCCGATGTAGCTGCAGACATCGAGCACCCGCTCGCCCACCCCAAAGCGGGCCAGGCGGGTGCGATTCTCCGCCTGGTCGAAGAACCAACCGGTCTTTTGGCCGGTGATCGGCGCGACCTGGAAATCGAGTTCGTGCTCGGTCAGGATCAGCGCGTCCCCGGGGTCGCCCAGGATTGTCTCGACCCCCTGTGCCAGCCCCTCCAGTTCACGCACCGAAGTGTCGTTGCGCAACACGATGGCGCTGGGCTTGAGCACCTGCTCCAGGGCGGCCAGGACCTCACCGCGCACCCGTTCCATACCGGCGGTGGTGAACTGGACCCCGAGTAGATCGCCGTAGCGGTCGACGACCAGCCCCGGCAGGCCGTCGCTCTCCCCGAAGACCAGGCGGTAGAAGGGGCGCCGGTACAGCCGCTCGCGCAACGCGAGCGCGTCGTGGATGCGCGCCAGCCACAGGGCCAGCGTCAGGGGGCGATTGCGCTCCCGGCTGACCAGGCGGGCGCAGATCAGCGAATGCTGGTTGACATAGCCGTGGCCGATCCAGCGCTCATGGTCGCTCAAGATCTCCACCGGCGCCCCTGGCGTCAGGTCCTTGAGCGGGGTCGCCTGGGTGTCCACCTCATTGCTGTAGACCCAGCAATGGCCGGCGATCAGGCGACGCTCCTGGTCTTTGCGCAGCAGCAGCGGCATCGGCTTCATGGGGGTGGTCCTGTGGTTCTGGGGAATGGCTCGGGCTAACCAACAAGGATACCATCGAAGGGCGCCTACCCCGATCAGCGGACGGCAAGCGGCACCTGCGCCCTTGCCGACAGCGGTCGGGGCCGGCGCCTCAGGTCCCGACCTTGAGCTTCTGTCCCGGGCGGACACTGTTGTCGTTGGGACCCATCTTGTTCAGCCGACGCAGTTCCGCCACCGAGATCCCGCTGGCACTGGCAACCCGGTACAGAGTCTCTTGGGATTTCACCACATGATACTTGGCGTTGGACGACGCATCCGGCTTCTCGCTCTTGGCGGTCTTGGCGTCGGCGTTGCTGCCCTTCGCCCCGGCCTTGGCGGTCTTGGCGTAGGCCTTGCCGCCCTTCGGCTCGGCCTTGGCAGTCTTCGATTCGGCCTTGGCGTGCGACGTCTCCGCTTTGGCGGTCTTCACCTCGGCCTTGGCGTGCGGCGCCTCCGCCTTGGTGGTCTTCGCCTCGGCTTTGGCGATGATGGCCTCGGCCTCGGCCCGCGCCTTGGCGGCCCTGGACTGCGCCCAGGTCGGCCTGGGCTGCGCCCGCGCGGCCCGGGGTTCCGGCCGCTGGTCCTGCTCATCCTCTAGTGCGGGCCTGGGTTCGATCCGGGCGGGTTTAGATTCAACCATGGCCAGTCTTGGTTCAATCGGCGGCAGCGCCCGCGGCGCCGCTGCCGCGAGTATCGGGGCCCGTACCGGCAGGCCCACGAAGTCCGGCTCCGCCTCGCTCGCCCGGAAGGCCATCACCGTCGCCGCGGCCATCGGCTCGGCCATGGGTTTGGACACCTCGCGCGCTGCCATGGCGCCGCCGGAGTAGGGCGGCTGACCGGCGACCCGCGTCAGACTGCCGACTGGCAGCCACACGGTACTGCCGGCGGGTAACGCGGTTCGCCCGTCGCGGGCCGCACCGCGCCAATGCATGTTCAGACCGGCGAGGCTCGCGGTGGAGACCCCGTAGCGGCGCGCCACCTGATCGGCCGGCGTAGCGCTGGCCAAGACCAGGCGGTCATGAGGCCAAGGTGCCTCGTAGTGCAGGCCCTCCGGGAAATAGCGTGCCGGATTGCCGGCTACCTCGCGGGCGGCGATGAACTCCGCATAGTAGTTGCGCGAGGCGAACTTAAACGCCTTGCCTTGATAGTTCTTGACGATGCTCCCGAAGTCCTGGCCGAACTGCGCCTTGGCATTGGCCATGCCGCCCTGGCCGTGGTTGTAGCTGGTGACCGCAAGCGGCCAACTGCCCAGGCGGTGGTGGGCCTGGGCCAGATAGCGCGCGGCCCCGTCGGCGGACAAGATGGGGTCCATGCGATCGTCCACCACGCCGTTCACCTGCATGAAGACGCGGCCGGTGGCCGGCATGAACTGCCAGACCCCGGTGGCGCCGGCGCTGGAGACCGCATTGGTCTGGAACGAAGACTCCACATGAGGCAGGTAGGCCAGGTCCTCCGGCAGCCCGGCGCTCCGCATGGACTCACGGAAGGCATTGTCGTAGCGACCGCTGATCTCCAGACCGCGGCGGAAACGGTCGCGCAGGCCGCGCTGGCTGCGGACCCGCTCGGCCGCCCCATAGACGCCGCGGGCACCGCCGTCCTGCTCGAACTTGGCGAGCAGTACCCGGTCCTGCGGCGTCAAGGTCTGGTTGCCCGACAGGCGGCGCTCCAGTTCACGCATCTGACCCTTGTAATACTCCAGGCGGTCCCGGACGAAGGCGCGTTGCACCTCGCTGTAGCCTTCCTGCGTCGCGCCAGGCAGTTCGGCGACCTCGTAAATCACGCCCATGTGCTCGTCGTCGTGGAAGGCAACCTTGTTGCGGCCCCAGACCCCGTAGACATTGCGCCAGAAGTTCACGTTCGGTGTGATTTCCGGCGGCACCGGGAAGTCCGCCGAGGAGCCCACCGGCCGCTGGTCCGAGGCAGCCTCCCGCTTCTCGCCCCCACCGCCGCAGCCTCCCAGCGACAACAGAGCGATCAGGGCCAGGACCTCAACCGGAAACGATACGACGCGCCAGTGGCGCGCCCATCCAATAGTGAAAATAGATGAAGCCTCAGTCATGCTCGCAGTTCCCCCCCCCGGGTGTGACATGGCTGGCCGACGGCCAGTGGCGGATAATGCGAAATCTTCGCCGATCAGCCCCTTGGAAGCAATCCTTGAGACGCCTTGAAAGGCTCGTAAAGAGGCTCGGCATCAGCAAACACTTGCGCGACAACCCCGGCCCATGATCGCGGCCGGGCTGGCCTCCAGGCCAGGGCGGTCAAGTGGCGAACCGGCATGAAGGCGCGAGCGACAACGCAACGTACTAGCACCCAACGATTGAAATTATGATGCCATTTTTTGGGGTATGTCGTAAACTACCATTTTTTTAGAATTCTACTGATTCTCTATGATGCCCTTACTGTGCCCTTACTGCGTGCTGCCCCTATCCCTGTAATCAATCATCGATCATGAGCGTCGACGGGGCCTGGCCTTGATCACAAATCCGCCCAAGGCCGGCCGGCCCATGTGGGTTTGCGCGCGCAAGACAATGTTCTACAAGGGAGCGGCGACGCTGGGACTGAACAAGGTGGGCGGAATTATGATCAAGGCCTGATGCGCGCCCGGATTATCTTGTTGGCGAGTCGAGACGTCGGCGTGCGGGCGACGGCCGACGAAC
>JADNEJ010000244.1 GCA_016292295.1 Candidatus Thiodictyon intracellulare | reverse complement strand
GTGTACCGGACCCGCCGCCCCGACGGGGCCCCGAAGTCCGACAGGCTGCTAGCGGATTCTGTGCGATTATGTAGCAAACTGAAGTTTCCGTGTTCTGAAATCCGCGCAGGGCCAAACACTTGGGGTCGGGAATTTTCGTAGGGGTTCGCGTGGATCTCCGCAAACCCCTCGAAAATCTCCCTGCCGCTACCTCCCGCTCCTCCGGTGCCCCCCTGAAAAAGCCGCAAACTTCAGTAGCTTCTGCGTAACAAATTGATTCGATAACTATGTGCAGCTGCTACATAGTGCCGGGATTCTGGAGAGCCGCGGGCCTGGCTGCCAGCGGCCCAGTCCGTTCCTTCGGAGAGGTATCCTGCCCGACTTAACATTTCTGATCGCATGGTTTATGATGGCGTCCGGGTTCTGGCTCCCCTATCATATAGTGTCTTGGAGCGCCGGTGGCCGGTGGCGGGTCACCCCTCTGGTCCGAGTCCTGGGCGGGGCGGTCCGCCATCCCATCCTGCGGCTTGGCCAACGGCGGCTTGCAAGGGTCCGCTGGCCCGCGGCGACCCAACGAACCGGCCCTCGGCCACCGCCTGGTGGGCGATTGGGGCTGCCTCTCACGCGGGGGGCAAGGGATGGGTCGACCAACTGATCGCCCGATCCGCGGATAACCTGATTGACACCTCTGGGAAGCATCCCTATACTACACGGTCTTGGCTGGCCGGCTCACACGCCGGCTTGACTATTTCATCATCCGGTACCGATTCCGGAGCTTGGTCAGGACCTGTCCGGTCCACGAAGCAACCGAATCCTCCCCGTGCGGGGCTATCGTCATCACCTCGCTCACAGGGCAGGTGGTGGCGATTTTGTTGCAAGCGAATTGCTGCGTTGAGACTGGCGCGAGAGCGCCGCTGGAGACCGATTGAATGGCAACGATCAACCAACTGGTGCGCAAGCCTCGCAAGCGCGACGTTGAAAAGAGCAACGTGCCTGCGCTGGAGTCTTGCCCGCAGCGGCGGGGAGTCTGTACCCGTGTGTACACCACGACGCCGAAGAAGCCGAATTCGGCCTTGCGTAAGGTCGCCCGTGTGCGCCTCACCAACGGCTTTGAGGTCGCTTCTTATATCGGCGGCGAGGGGCACAACCTCCAGGAACACTCTGTGGTACTGATCCGCGGCGGTCGCGTCAAGGACTTGCCGGGTGTGCGTTACCACACCATCCGCGGCACTCTGGATACCTCTGGTGTCGAAAAGCGTCGCCAGGGACGATCCAAGTACGGCGCCAAGCGTCCGAAGAAATAACGTCCGCAGGCGTTGCCACTGTCCTCTTAAGTGGGGCACGGGGCGGCGCGGCGCAAGTATCCAGTCACGTAGGTCGGAGCCTCGAAGATGCCTAGAAGACGCGTAGCCGCACGCCGTCAGATCCTGCCGGATCCCAAGCACGGAAGCGAGTTGTTGACTAAGTTCATCAATATGCTGATGGAAGACGGCAAGAAGTCGGTCGCCGAGCGGATTATCTATACCGCGCTTGACCAGGTAGCGACCAAGAAGGGTGGTCCGCCGATCATCCTCCTGGAGCAGGCGATGGACAACGTGCGCCCCGTGGTCGAGGTCAAGTCCCGGCGTGTCGGCGGTGCGACCTATCAGGTCCCGGTCGAAGTGCGCCCGACCCGGCGTAACTCGCTCGCCATGCGTTGGCTGATCGATGCGGCGCGTAAGCGTTCCGAGAAGTCCATGGCCTTGCGCCTAGCCGGCGAGCTGATGGATGCAGCCGACTCCCGGGGCTCTGCCGTCAAGAAGAAGGAAGACACTCACCGCATGGCAGAGGCCAACAAGGCCTTCTCTCATTACCGCTGGTAATTGTCGGCGCGCGGATTTTTTTACTAGCAGGACGGAAACAGTCGTGGCACGCAGCACCCCCATCGAGCGCTATCGCAACATTGGTATCATGGCGCACATTGACGCCGGCAAGACCACAACGACCGAGCGCGTCCTGTATTACACCGGCGTGTCCCACAAGATCGGTGAGGTGCATGATGGCGCCGCCACCATGGATTGGATGGTGCAGGAGCAGGAACGCGGCATTACCATCACGTCGGCCGCGACCACTTGTTTCTGGAAGGGCATGGACCTGGGCCGGCCGGAGCACCGGATCAATATCATCGATACTCCTGGGCACGTGGACTTCACCATTGAGGTGGAGCGCTCGTTGCGCGTCCTGGACGGGGCCTGTGCCCTGTTCTGTGCGGTTGGTGGTGTCGAGCCCCAGTCCGAGACCGTCTGGCGTCAGGCCAACAAGTACGGCGTGCCGCGCCTGGGCTTCGTCAACAAAATGGACCGCATGGGGGCCAACTTTCTGCGTGTCGTACAGCAGTTGAAGGACCGCCTGGGTGCGACCCCGGTGCCCTTGCAGTTGCCGATCGGCGCCGAAGAGAGCTTCCTGGGTGTGGTCGATCTGGTCAAGATGAAAGCGATTATCTGGGACGAAGAGTCCAAGGGCATGAAGTTCGAATATGCCGAGATCCCGGCGGACATGCTCGACGAGTGCAACGAATGGCGTGAAAAGATGATCGAAGCCGCGGCCGAGGGCAGCGAAGAGTTGATGGAAAAGTACCTCGAAGGGGTAGCGCTGACAGAGGAAGAGATCAAGTTCGGCATACGCGCGCGGACCCTGAAGAGCGAGATCACGCCGATGCTGTGCGGCTCAGCCTTCAAGAACAAGGGCGTGCAGGCGATGCTGGACGGCGTGCTGGACTACATGCCATCCCCGCTCGACGTGCCCGCCATTACCGGAATCCTGGACGATAAAGACGAGAGTCAGGGCGAACGCCCGGCCTCGGACGACGGCCCCTTCGCGGCCCTGGCGTTCAAGATCGCGACCGATCCTTTTGTCGGGACCTTGACCTTCTTCCGGGTCTACTCGGGCGTCCTGAACTCCGGTGACAGTGTCTACAACCCGGTGCGGGGCCGCAAGGAGCGGCTTGGGCGCATGCTGCAGATGCACGCCAACGATCGTCATGAGATCAGGGAGGTCCACGCGGGCGATATCGCGGCGGCGGTGGGTCTCAAGGATGTGACTACCGGGGATACGCTGTGTGATCTGAATCAGGTCATCACCTTGGAACGCATGGAGTTTCCGGAGCCGGTCATTTCGGTTGCCGTGGAGCCGAAGACCAAGAGCGATCAAGAAAAGATGGGCATGGCCCTGCAGAAGCTGGCCCAGGAAGACCCGTCGTTCCGCGTCCGCACGGACGAGGAGTCGAGCCAGACCATTATTTCCGGCATGGGTGAACTGCACCTGGAGATCATCGTCGACCGGATGCGCCGTGAGTTCCATGTCGAGGCCAATGTCGGTGCGCCGCAGGTCAGCTACCGCGAGACCATCCGTAACGCGGTGCAGCAAGAGACCAAGTTTGCCCGGCAGACCGGTGGGCGCGGCCAGTATGGTCACGTCTACATCAAGCTAGAACCGCAGGAGGCTGGCAAGGGATACGAGTTCGTCAACGGCATCGTCGGCGGCGTCATCCCTAAGGAGTATATCCCAGCGGTCGATAAGGGTATCCAGGAGGCGATGCGTAACGGTATACTGGCCGGCTTCCCGGTGATGGACGTCAAGGTCACCCTCTACGACGGCTCCTATCACGAAGTGGATTCGAGCGAAATGGCGTTCAAGATCGCCGGTTCCATGGCCTTCAAGGATGCCTGCGCTAAGGCCAAGCCCAAGTTGCTGGAACCGATCATGAAGGTCGAGGTGGTCACGCCCGAAGAGAACATGGGCGATGTCATGGGCGATTTGAACAGCCGCCGCGGCATGATCCAAGGCATGGAAGACACGGTCACCGGCAAGACCATTCGCGCCGAGGTGCCTTTGGCCCAAATGTTCGGCTATGCCACGGACCTTCGTTCCGCCACTCAGGGGCGGGCGACCTATAGCATGGAGTTCGCCAAGTATAACGAGGTGCCCGCCAGCATTGCCGAGGCGGTCGCCAAGAAACAGTAACGAGTGATACGGGAAGATCGGGATGTCCAAAGAAAAATTTTCGCGCACCAAGCCGCACCTGAACGTGGGCACGATCGGGCACGTCGATCATGGCAAGACCACGCTGACGGCCGCGATCACCATGCACCAGGCGAAGAAATTCGGCGGTGTGGCGCGCGCCTATGACCAGATCGACAACGCCCCGGAAGAGCGCGAGCGCGGCATCACGATCG
>JADNEJ010000485.1 GCA_016292295.1 Candidatus Thiodictyon intracellulare | reverse complement strand
ATCATCGAGACCTGTCGCCAACGCGCCGTCTCGCCCTGGCCGTCTCTGGCCGAGGCGATCCGCCAGCGGCGCCAAGGACTTCAAGTCCCACCGTTGCCCTCACCAGCCATCTGATCGGGGCGACCTGCTACGGCTACTTGGCAACCAGGGGGGAGGCTAAACGGTTACGAGGCGACACGACGCGCGAATGCAAGCAGACAAGCGCCAAGGAACGCGTGATAATAGCCGCCGCGGGACTCGCAGTTCCGGGGAATCGGCAGTAATTCAGGGCACTTCACTCAGCTTCCCCACCCATATTTTCTTTCTGTTGTAAACTCTTTTTCATCTTCAATTGACGTGATGTTCGGTACGTCCATGACCTACAAGCGCAGCCGCCGGAAACCCGATCTGTTCTCGCTCCTATTGATCGTCGTGACCCTCGGCATGTCCGTGACTCTCGCGTATCAGATCAACGTCTATTACGGCGGGGCCCCGGTCCCGATCGCCCGTCAGGGGCCGGCTGCTACCGGCGTGGGCGGGTGACATCGAGCGTACCGGCCGCTGCCGTGTCACACCGCCTGCGGGTCGCCGTCGTTGGCGTCGGCTATCTGGGCCGGTTCCACGCCCTGATCTACGCGCGGATGCCCGAGTTGGATCTGGTGGGTCTGGTCGATGCGGACCCGCAACGCGCCCAGGCCGTGGCGGCAGAGGCCGGTTGCGCCGTCTACGACTCGCTCACGGACCTCGCGCAGCAGGTCGACGCGGTCAGCGTGGTGGTACCGACCACAGCCCACCTGCAAGCGGCCGAGCCCTTTCTGCAGCGCGGCCGTGCCGTCCTGATCGAGAAGCCCATTGCCGCCACCCGGGCAGAGGGTGCGGCGATCGTCGCGCTGGCCCGTAAACACGGCGCACTGCTCCAGATCGGACACGTCGAGCGCTTCAACGCAGGGGTCATGGCGATCGCGCAGCGCATCACGGTCCCCCGCTATATCGAGGCCCAACGCATGGGCGGCTTCACCGAGCGCGCCATCGACGTGGACGTGGTCTCGGACCTGATGATCCACGACATCGACATCATCCTGGCCCTGATGGGGTCCGAGATCACCGCCATCTCCGCGGTCGGCGCGGCGGTGCTTACCCCCCATGTCGACATCGCTAACGCCCGCCTGGAGTTCGCCAATGGCGCCGTGGCCAACGTGGTCGCCAGCCGCGTCTCCGACAAGCAGACCCGGTGCATCCGCGTCTTTCAGTCCGGCGGCTACCTGTCGCTCGACTTCATCGGCCAGACCATCGACCACGCCTGGCTCCGCGAGATCCCGGGGGTCGCACGCCCCGAGATCGCTCGCGAACGCATCCAGGTGGACGCCGTGAAGCCCTTGGATCAGGAATTGGCCGCCTTCGTCGCCAGTGCCCGAACCGGTCGCCCGCCGCTGGTGGATGGGGTCATCGGACTCAAGGCGCTGGACGTGGCCCTGGAAGTGCGCGCCCGCATCGGGTGCTGAGGCGGCCGGCGAGGGATTCCGCGCGGCCGCGGACCACCAGCGCCGCCCGCCCGTGCTAGGCTGGATCCCAGGCAACACCCCAAGTAAGGCCCATCGCTATGTGCCCAACTACTGCGATCATCGAAGCCCCGGCGCACCAGGCCCCGCCCCCCGTCGTCGCTCGTCCGCTCGGGTTCGCTCCTGAGGTACCCGGCGAGTCCCGCTCCGCGGACGGCCTGCGCGTCGCGGAAGAGACCTATTGGAAGGACTATTACTTGGAATCGGACTGCCATTACGAGTGGAACAACGGTCGTCTGGAGGAAAAGCCGGTGTCCGACTACGAGACCTATCTGGTTTACGGCTGGTTCGTCGAGCTTTTGCGGTATTTCCTGCGCACCCGCCCGATCGCCCGCATGGTCGCCCTGGAGATGGGCTTTCGGCTTCCGCTCCCGACCGGGACCGTGATCCGCAAACCCGATTTCGGCGTCGTGTGCAACACCAATCCCCAGCCGCTGCTGCCCTTGGATGCCTCCTACCACGGGATATTCGACCTGTGCATCGAGGCCTTGTCGGACCTGGAGCGACGGGGCATTGAGCACGATACGGTCACCAAGAAGGCCGAATATGCCGCCGCCGGCGTGCCCGAGTACTACATCCTGCACCGTGAGTCCGAGCGCCAGGCGTTTTTCACCCGCACGGCTGCAGGTATTTATGTCCCCATCGCGCCGGACGACGGCGTGATCCGCTCGCTGGTCCTGCCTGGGCTGCAATTCCGACTGACCGACCTGCTCACCCAACCTGAACCTAAGGCGATGGTCCGCGACCCGGTGTATGCCGACTTCGTACTCCCCGAGTGGCGGGAGACCGAACGGCGGGCCGAGGCGCAGACGCAGGCCAGACAGGATGCCGAGGCGCGCGCCGAGGCGCAGGCACAGCGTGCTGAGGCCGAAGCGGACGCCAGACGCGAGGCCGAGCGACGCGCCGAGTCAGAGGCGCAGGCACGCCGACAGGCCGAGCAAGAACTGGCGCAGCTGCGCGCGCGGCTCGCGGGTCGATGACCTATAACCTAAGTGCGGCAGTTGCTCACGCCAAGGCGCCAAGCTCGCCAAGAATGCGGCATTATGTAGCAAACGCACATGGATATTTATTCAATAACTTAGCTACGATTTTCCGATTCTAAGCTAGCCCCAGCAGCCGGGTTTCTCACCGAACTCTGGGAGACCCCGGCGCCCACCCGCCAAAATCGCACTGAGTTGCCGCCAGATTCTGCGTAACAAATTGATTCTATAACTATGTGCAGTTGCTACATAATGCCGCAAAAATGTAGGATGGGCAGCGCTGGCGCGATGCCCATCCCACGACATCAGTTGGCCCTATAGTGCTCCAGCCAATGCGCATAGGGCGCCGGAAGTACCCAGGACGGGCGATCGATCCCCAGGGTGTGGACGGCATAGCAGGGCCAATGTGGATCGGCCAGGTGCGCCAGGCCCACCGTCACCAGGTCGAGCTAACCATCCCGGACCACGTGCTCGGCCAGCTTAGGCGTATCGATACTCCAGGCCGACGCTACCGGCAGTTCCGCCTCCCGGCGCACCAGCTCGGCAATCGGCGCCAGGAAGGCGGGTGCCCAGGGGATGTTCGCGATCGGCGTCGAGAAGCCCACGCTGACGCTCAGCAGATCCAACACTTGCCAGCCTTGAATCCCATTGCCAGCTCAATGGATTCGGCCAGCGTCTCCTCATCGCGCCCGTCATACTCGATGACGCCGAAGCGCGCCGTCAGCGGCAGATGTTCTGGCCACACCTGCCGCACCGCGGCCAACGTCTCCAGCAGGAAGCGACAGCGGTTCTCGAAGCTGCCGCCATAGGCATCGTCGCGCTGATTGGAGTGGGTCGAGAAAAAACTCTGACCGAGATAGTCATAGGCGAAGTGCAGCTCCAGCCATCCATAGCCGACCTCGCGTGCCCGCCGTGCCGCCGCCACGATAGCCGTTTAGCCCTCCTGTGCTTGGTCTTCGTGTACGATCATAAGTCTACGCGACACAGCTCGACGGCCGTGCCAAAATATGGCACAACTTCTTAAGCGAGAGTGGGCAAGCGCCGCCACGCCACTACGGACTTGATCATAATTCCGCCCACCTTGTTCAGTCCCTGCGTCGCCGTTCCCTTGCAGAACATGGTCCTGGGAGCTAAAATTCACATGGGCTGGCCGGCTTTTGGCGGATTTGTTATCAAGGCCGCCGAGGTGATCCGCCAGCGGCGCTAAGGACTTCAAACCCCACCCCACCGTTGCCCTCACCAGCCATCTGATCGAGGCGATCCGCTACGGCTACTTGGCAACTAGGGAGGGCTAAACGGTTGCGAGCGGGCGCGGGTCGATCAGCGCAGCGCATCCACCAGCGTTCTGCGCCACCGTGGCAGTTGGTGCCACCATGGCAGTTGGTGGATGCGGCGCGACCGACCGCCACGCCAGACCCGCGGCGCGGCGCCGCGCGCCTTATCCACCCTGCTTCTTCGTCTGCTCACTCTGTTGCAGGTACTCACCGTATTGTTCGGCATTATGTAACATCTGCACATGGTTATCGAATCAATTGGTTACGCAGCATCTGGCGGCAACTCAGTGCAATTCGGGCGGGTGAGCGCCGAGATCTCCAAGATTTCTGTGAGAAATGCGGCTGTTGGGGCTGGCTCAGAATCGGAAAGTCGTAGCCAAGTCACTGAATAAATAGTCATGTG
>JADNEJ010000185.1 GCA_016292295.1 Candidatus Thiodictyon intracellulare | reverse complement strand
CACAGCGAACAGCGACAACGTCGGGCCTTCCCTTCGCCAAGGACGCGGGGCTCCCCCGCTACCGGAACCGCGCTCGGAATTCATGCAGCCTTGCCGGATGAGGACACGCTGGATCGGCGGGTCGTCGAGCGCACGGCCGAGTTGCACGCCAGCCGCGAACTTTTGGGACAGATCATCCACAGCGCGCCCTCCGTCATGTTCGCCATGGATCGGTCACATCGCTACACCTCGACCAATGCGGCGCACCTGCAGATCTGCCATAAGCCCGCCAACCAGGTGCTTGGCCAGACAGAGCGCAAGGTATTCGCATGGACTACGGCCGACTAGCTCTGGGCCGAAAATGAGGAGCTCATGGAACAGGGCCTCACCCGGCAATTTGAACAGGAACTGCTGCGCGAGGACGGTAGCACCATTACGGTGATCTCCACGAAATTCCCGTTGCGCAATGCGCAGGGGGAGGTCGCCAGACTGGACGGTATAACCACCGATATCACGGCACGCCGCCAGGCGGAGGAGGCGGTCCGCACGCTCAATGCCGAACTGGAGCAGCGGGTCACGCGGCGCACCGCCGAGGCGGTGGCCGCCAACGCGGCCAAGAGCCAGTTCCTGGCTCAGATGAGCCACAAGATCCGCACGCTCATGAACGCCATGCTCGGCTTGGCGCAAGTGCTGGATGCGGACACGCTGGCACCCGAGCAGCGGCAGATCGTGCAGTGGATCCGCTCCGCCGGGCGCTTGTTGCTATTAATAATAAACGATATCATCGATATCATCGACTTCTCAAAAATCGAGGCAGGCCAGATCCGAGTGGAGAACTGACCCTTTGAACCGGCGCCCATCCTCGGGCAAGTCGAGAGCCTCATGGGTGAGATGGCCCGCGCTAAGGAGCTCGCGTTCCGGATCGAGACACCGCCGGACCTGGCGCACCGCGTGCTGGGCGACCTCTCGCGACTCTAACAGTTCATCGTCAATCTGGTCGGTAACGCGGTGAAATTCACCGAGCGAGGTGAGGTGCTGGTCCGCGTGCGCCAAGATGAACTTCCGGGCGCTGCGGTGCCTCTGCACTTTGAGGTCACCGACACCGGGGTCGGCATCGCGCCCGCGGACCTGGGTACCCTGGGGCAGTCCTTCACTTAGACCGACGCCACCATTACGCGGCGCTTCGGCGGCACCGGGCTGGGCCTGACCATCAGCAAGCACCTGGTGGAGCTGATGGGCGGCACCTTCGTGCTGCGAGAGCACGCTGGGGATCGGCAGCCGCTTCTGGTTTGAGCTGTCCTGCGCGCGGGCCGCCGACGCACAGTCGCGCACGCCGCCGGCCACGGACCGGACCGGGCCCCACCTGCACGGATTGCACTACCTGGTGGTGGACGACAGCGACATGAACCGGGATCTGCTTGAACGGCACTCGGGCGGGAGGGCGCCCGCATCATCCTGGCCGCCGACGGCCGCCAGGCCCTGGAGCTGCTGCGGATGCAACCCGACGGCTTGGCCGCCGTCCTCATGGACGTCCAGATGCCAGTGATGGATGGACTGGCCTCGATCCGCGACGAACTCGCCTTAGTCGACCCGCCGGTGATCAGCCGTATCGGCCGCGGTGCTGGCCGAACAGCAGCAGGCGACGCGCGCCGCCGGGGTCAATGACTTCCTGACCAAGCCGGTGGACCTGGAAGAATTGGTCGCGGTACTGCGGCGCTGGAGCGAGCCCCTGCCCGAGGAGCCAGTCCCGGCACCGGCCTTCGTCCCACCTGGGGGACCAAGCCCCGTGTCCCCGGCGGAGTTTCCCGAGATTACCGGCCTCGACACCCGCGGGGCGGCCCTCTTGCTCGGCCATGAGCGGCCCTTCTTCTTCCAATTGGTGCGCCGGTTTGCCGCCCGCTTCGGCACAGAGCCGCAGCTGATCCATGACGACCTGACGCGCGGGAAGGGGGCCGCGGCCGCCCGCCGACTGCATGCGCTACGAGGGATTACGGGCAACATCGGCGCCCGCGACCTGGCGGCGACCACCTTCGCGCTGAGGTTGGACATCGCCGAGGGACGCCCCGAGGTCGCGGGCCTGCTCGTCGAGTTCGACTCGCAACTCAATGCCTTGCTGGCCGCGCTGAGTCCCTGGCTGGAGACCCCGCCCGCGGGAGCCGTGGACTTGGGCGACGCCGTACCGCTCGAGGCGGCGGCGCTCGCGACCCTGTGCGCCGCACTGCGGCGCCGTGACCTGGCGGCCCGGGACCTGTTCAGCGAGCTGCGGCCGGCCCTTAACAGGCACTTTGGGGAGGCGGCGACCCTGGCCCTGGGCGAGCTGCTTCAGACCCTGCGCTTCGATGCCGCACTGGCTCTGTTGGAACCGAAATGGATCACAATGAGACCTTGAGAATGTCCGACAACGGCACGCCACGCATACTGATCATCGATGATGAGCCCATGGGTATCGAGATCGTCGCCCGCGCGCTCGCCTCGGACTATGCCTGCACCTTCGCCCTGTCCGGACCCGAGGCCCTGGCGCGACTGGAGACGGGGAAACTGCCGGCCCTGATCCTGCTCGACGTCATGATGCCGGGCATGAACGGCTTCCAACTGTGCCGGTGGCTCAAGGTCGAGCCCCGCACCCGGGAGATTCCCGTGATCTTCATCACGGTGGCCCAGAATAGCAAGAGCGAGAGCAGCACCATGCTGGCCGGCGCGGCGGACTTCATCAACAAACCGGTCAATCCCCAGGTGCTGCGGCTGCGCGTCGGAATGCAGATGCTCCTGCGGGAGCGCGAACAGACCCTACGCCGACTCAATGCGGAGCTGGAGCAGCGCGTGGGCGAACGCACCCAGGCGCTGCGCGAGACCCTGGCCCAGGTCGAAACGGCCAATCGGGCCAAGGATCGGTTCCTGGCCAACATGAGCTGCGAGCTGCGGATTTCACTCAACGGCATCATCGGCCTGCTCGGGCTCCTGCACCAGGAGGAAACCAAGGCGGACAAGCAAGGGCGGCTCGCCGGCGTACTGGGTATCGCCGAGGCCCTGTCACGGTTGTTCGGCGATATTCTGGAGATTTCCGCCTTCGAGACCAACCAGGTGCTACTCAATCCGCACGAGTTCGCGCCGAACGACCTCTATCGACAGCTGTACGCGGCCATAGGGCCGCGGGCCGCGGCCAAGAGCCTGCGGCTCGATCTGGCGGGCCTGCCGCCCTGCCTCTGGGGCGACCTGGAGCGGCTGTCCCAACTGCTGATCCAGTTGCTGGGCAATGCGGTGAAGTTCACCGCGGCCGGTTCCGTCACCCTTCAGGTCCGGGTCGCGGGCGAGGCTGGCAACCGACTCTGCCTGGCCTTCGAGGTCACGGACACCGGTTGCGGCACCCCGAGCGAGGCCCGGCAGCGAATCTTCCTGCCCTTCAAGCAGAGCGATCAGACCGACCCCACGGGCCCCGGCGGCACCGGGCTTGGCCTGGGCGCTCGCCCGGCAACTGGCGGGCCTGATGAACGGCGTGCTGCGGCTAGCCGCGAGCGATGCGACGGGCAGTACCTTTATCGCTGAAGTTTGGCTGGACCGCCTGGCCGAGTCGGCGGCGGACATCAAACCGCGCCCGCGTTGAAGGCTCACCCCGGGCGCGGCGGCCACCTTGCACGCATGACACGCATCATCGCTATCGCCCTGGCCTATGCACTCTTGAGGGCCGCCGGCCTCACCCTGGCGATCCCTCCTGGTTACGCCAGCCCGGTGTTCCAGGCCACCGGCCTGGCGCTCGCCTGCGTGCTCTGGTTCGGGCGCTCGGCGCTGGCTGGCGTCTGGCTCGGCTCCGCGCTGCTCAATCCGACGCACACCTGGTTGGGTGGCATCCTGAGCCCGACGACTGCCGGTGTGGCATTGATGATTGCCGTCGGTGCCACCGTGCAGGCCGCCGGCGAACGCTGGTTGGTAACCCGCTGGTCGGGGTCCGCCTGGCACGCCCTGGAGCGCTAACAGGATGCCTTCGCCTTTCTCCTGCTGGGGGGCGTGCTGGCCGCAGTGCTCGCGGCGACCATCAGCGTCACCGCGCTCGCCGCGGCCGGGGTGATCGAGCCCGCCGAGGTGGCACTGGTATGTGGGCGATTGCCTGAGCGTGATGGTATGTAACCGTTTAAGTGCCCTCCCTGGTTGCCAAGTAGCCGTAGCGGGTTGCCCGGATCAGATGGCTGGTGAGGGCAACGGTGGGGCTTGAAGTCCTTGGCGCCG
>JADNEJ010000566.1 GCA_016292295.1 Candidatus Thiodictyon intracellulare | reverse complement strand
GCCGCAAAAGCCCGTCCAAGGGCCTCAGGCGGTGGCGCCGGTCGCTAAGTCCGACGGGCTGCTACGCAAGAACAGGACCGCGTTTTGCGTTGGGCTTCAAAGATCTCAAGTTTCAGGCTTTTCCAGGGGGGCACCGGAGGAGCGGGGAGTAGCGGTGGGGGATTTTCGAGGGGTTTGCGGAGATCCACGCAAACCCCTACGAAAATTCACGACCCCAAGTGTCTGGCCCTGCGCGGGTTTCAGAACCAGGAAATTTCAGAAAAGATTTGCTCTCCGGTTTGCAAAATAGGTGTCAATTTGCGAAAAATCGAACGATCACAATTTGTTTACGCTTGGCGCAGCGGGCTGGACAAGCACTCTGCCGGTGATCGGACGCGGCCTACCGTTCGCTCGGTTGATCCGTCGTGCACGAGGTATTGACCCGGGCCGTCACGAACTGACGGCCCAGGTCACTCACGAAAAAGGGCAAACCGGGCTGCGGACTGGGGACACAACCACGAACGAGGCCCGCCAGTGTTTATGCCCGGGGCTATCTAGGCGATAATGGGCATCTTTGTATCCTCGGTGCCGGGCAGCGACGCGGCGACCTGAGCCGACAACAAATTCAATATTCTGGACGTCACGTCGTTGACAAAACACTAGGATAGCCGCGACATGCTGCTGATGATCGACAACTACGATTCCTTCACCTACAACCTGGTCCAATACTTTGGAGAACTGGGTGCCCAGGTGCGGGTGGTGCGCAACGACGAACTGAGCGTGGCGCAGATTGCGGCCCTGGCCCCCGAGCGCATCGTGATCTCCCCCGGGCCCTGCACCCCGAACGAGGCGGGGATCTCGGTGCCGCTGATCCAGGCGATGGCCGGGCGGGTGCCGATCCTGGGGGTCTGTCTGGGGCACCAGGCAATCGGCCAAGCCTTCGGCGGGCACATCGTCAAGGCGCGCCGGATCATGCACGGCAAGACCTCGCTGATACACCACGCCGCGCAGGGGGTGTTCAGCGGGCTCGCGAGCCCCTTCGAGGCAACCCGCTACCACTCGCTGATCATCGCGCGCGACGGCCTTCCGGACTGTCTGGAGGTGACCGCTTGGACGCTGACCGAGGACGGCCAACCCGACGAGATCATGGGGGTGCGTCATCGGGAACTCCTGATTGATGGGGTGCAGTTCCATCCGGAGTCGATCCTGACCCGGCACGGGCATGACCTGCTTAAGAATTTCATCACGGGGTGCTGAGCGGCATATGGACATCAAGGCGGCTATCACCTCCTGCGTGGAGGGCAAGGACCTCAACCTGGAGCAGATGACGGCGGTCATGCGCACCATCATGACCGGCGGGGCTACGGCGACCCAGATCGCCGGCTTCCTGATTGCGCTACGCATGAAGGGCGAGTCGGTCCCCGAGATTGCGGCGGCGGCGGGGGTAATGCGGGAACTGGCGGCGGGGGTCGACATCGCCGGGCTCGACTATCCGGTGGACATCGTCGGTACCGGCGGGGACGCCAGCGGCACCTTCAACGTGTCGACCACTGCCATGTTCGTCGCCGCGGCAGCCGGCTGCCATGTAGCCAAGCACGGCAACCGCTCGGTGTCGAGCAAGTCCGGCGCGGCGGATGTCCTGGAAGCGGCGGGGGTACGGCTCGACCTCACACCGGCGCAGATCGGGCGCTGCGTGCGCGAGGTCGGAGTCGGCTTCATGCTCGCCCCCGGCCACCATAGCGCTATGAAGCATACCAGCGCCCTCCGGCGCGAGTTGGGGGTGCGCACCCTGTTCAACGTCCTGGGGCCGCTGACCAATCCCGCCGGGGCCCCCAACCAATTGCTCGGGGCCTTCAGCGAGTCGCTGCTCGTGCCCCTGGCGGAGGTGCTGCAACGCCTGGGCAGCTGTCATGTCCTGGTGGTTCATGCCCAGGACGGTCTGGATGAGATCAGCATCGGCGCGGCGACCGAGGTCGCCGAACTGAAGGACGGTCAGGTCCACCGCTACCGGATCAGCCCGGAGGACTTCGGTCTGATCCGCGTCGGGCTCGATGCCATCCGGGTCCAGGACCCGGCCGGCAGCCTGGTCATGCTGCGCGGCGTGCTCGCCAATCAGCCGGGCGCGGCTCGATCGATCGTCATGCTCAACGCCGGCGCTGCCATCTACGCCGCGGGTCGGGCCGATAGCCTTGGGGACGGGATGCGGCGCGCGAATGAGGCGATCGGCAGCGGTGAGGCGCAGCGCCGCTTCGACCGCCTGGTGGCACTGACCCGGGACATGGTCACGGCGCACCCGTGAGCCGCTCCAAGGCACCAGCGGTGCGCGCTTGCCGCCCCTGCACCGCCTGCTGCGACGGCTGGGTGCGGATTGCCGTTGCCGGCCACGAGGCGCGTCCGGGCAATCCCTGCACACACAGAACGTGAATTGGTTACGCCGACTACGCGAATCGCCCGCTCGACCCCTGTGTGCAGTTCGTCTGCGGCTGGCGGATTGATGCAAGCCTCTTGCCGGAGTGGATGAAACTCAATGAGGCACGCGTCATCGTCCTATTCGGCAAGACCCAGTGGCAGGGCCTACCGGTCGATCTGGCGGTGGAGCTGAAGGTCCCGCCCCGCGCGCTGCACTGGCTCAAAGCCTTCGCTCAGCGACAGGGCCGGCCGCTCCTTTATACCGAGCAGGTACGCGTGGCGGGCGAGTTCACCGGGGAGCAGACGGTCTACGGGTTCGGCCCCCCGGCGTTTCAGGAACAGGCGGCGCGTTGGAACGCCGACGGGACCTCCTGGTGGTAACGACACAACAGGCCGCACCCCGTCGGTGCCTGGCGCAGGTGAGCAGAAGATGAGCATGGCTGATACCCCCGACATCCTGAAGAAGATCTGTCACCGCAAGGTGGAGGAGGTCGCGGCCCGGGCGCTGCATCTGCCGCTCGCCGCCCTGATCGCCCGGCTGGCCGAGGCATCGGCGCCCCGCGGCTTTGCCGCTGCTCTGAGCGCCCGGGTCCAGGCCGGCGAACCGGCCGTCATCGCCGAGATCAAACGCGCTAGCCCGAGCAAGGGGTTACTGCGCCCGGACTTCCACCCGGCGCAGATCGCCGCGAGCTATATCCGCGGCGGGGCCGCCTGTCTCTCGGTGCTGACCGACGTGGACTTCTTCCAGGGCTGTGACGCCTATCTTGAGGAGACCCGCGCCGCCTGTACTCTGCCGGTGATCCGCAAGGACTTCATCATCGATCCCTATCAGGTCTATGAGGCGCGCCTCTTGGGCGCCGACTGCATCCTGCTGATCGCCGCCTGTCTGGATGACCGGCGTCTGGCTGACCTGAACGCCCTGGCCCAGGGGCTCGGCATGGACGTCCTGGTGGAGGTCCATGACGCCGCGGAACTGGAGCGCGCCCTGGCAGTACCGGGGCGCCTAATCGGCATCAACAACCGCAACCTGCGGACCTTCGAGGTGAGTCTGGAGACCACGCTCGGACTCCTGGCCGCGGTGCCCGCGGACCGCCTCCTGGTGACCGAGAGCGGCATCGTGGGCGCGGGGGCCGCGGCCCTGATGCGCCGCCACGGGGTCCACGCCTTTCTGGTGGGGGAGGCCTTCATGCGTGCCCCCGACCCGGGCCTCGAATTGGCCCGGCTCTTTTTCGGCTTATGATCCGCGTATCCGTTGCGACGCTCGCGCGTCGGAACCTGCGCCCAAGCCGGCGCCTGAGCGCCGGGCGCAATCCGCCAGGGCACTCCGATGAGCACCTATGACACCGACTTTCATGACTGGATCGAGGAGCAGTCTGCTCTATTGAAAACCGGATAGCTCGCCCAGTTGGATGTCCCGCACCTGACCGAGGAATTGGACAGCATGAGTGCGCGCGAACGCCGCTAGCTGATCAACCGCTTGGCCGTGCTGCTGGCGCACTTGCTCAAATGGCAATACCAGCCCGAGCGTCGCTGCACCAGTTGGCGTTTGACGATCAACGAACAGCGGCGACAACTGGCCTTACTCTTGGAAAGACAGCCCCAGCCTGGCGCAACGCCTCCCCGAGTTTTTGCCGCGCGCCTACGACCATGCCGGCCGCGCCGCGATTGTGGAGGGAACCGGGTTTTTCAAGTCGCTGTTCCCGGTGCACTGCGCATACCGCATAGCCGAGATCATGGACGAGGGGTATTGGCCCGGGGGACGCGACTAGCAGCCTGTCGGACTTCGGGGCCCCGTCGGGGCAGCGGGTCCGGTACACTGT
>JADNEJ010000005.1 GCA_016292295.1 Candidatus Thiodictyon intracellulare | reverse complement strand
GTCGGTACAATCGAGGCTGGCAGGAGGGGCATCCCTGGGTACGTCCGGTGTCTTGATCGACCTCTGAACACACAATGTTGATGTGCCTTGATCATAATTTCGCCCACCTTGTTCAGTCCCGGTGTCGTAGATCCCTTTCAGAACATGGTTTTGCGCGCGAAAACCGACATGGGCCGGCCGGCCTTGGGCGGATTTGTGATTAAGGCCCTATTGATTCCCCGCCTGCCTTCCCCTGCGTGTCACGGCCACTGGCGGGTACCGCCTGGCCGCGACGCGCGGCCGCCGCAACCCCCTGCTCAGCGCACGCATCAGCACCGCCGTGGCGTCACGCGCGAGGCCGTCGCCCAACTGCAAAAATGGCCAAAGTCGAGTCAGTGTCAGTTCAAAGGATAAAGAATGCGGCCTGCACGATCTATCAGCCGTGGTACATAACCGTCGTGGAGAACGGCGTACTGACGATCGCCGGGCCGACGCTGCCGAGGGCGACGATGCGATGAAGTGAAAGGGCCCCTTGCCGGCCGTCGGCAAGTATCTGATCGAGGTCGGCGGCACCAGCGGTAACGCCTCCTATAAGCTCACGGTGACCATCAAATGAAATTTAGGAATTTCAGGATACACGCGGCTTGAGTGAGATAGGGGTGCAGGGCGGGGACTCTGGTGGTCCGCAGTGCAGACCGGCGACGCCAGGGTCCCCTGAACGGCCGCGCCTCATGCACGCGCGCCCCCGCACGCGGGAGGCGGGCAGGAACGCCCCCGGCTGACCTAAGCTGGTATCATCCGACCTTTGCCGTCACCCCAAGCGTCTGTGCCGTGAACCCTGTCAAACCTGCAGTCATTCCTCTGACCCCCGACGAACGCCGCGCCTCGATCGGCTTGGCCGGTATTTATGGCCTACGGATGCTGGGGTTGTTCCTGATCCTGCCGGTCTTCGTGCTTCACGCGGACGGCTACACAGGGGCGACGCCGCTCCTGATCGGGCTCGCGATCGGCGCCTACGGGCTCACCCAGGCTATCCTCCAGATCCCCTTCGGGATGCTCTCCGACCGGATCGGGCGTAAGCCGGTGATCTACGGCGGGCTCGCGGTCTTCGTGTTGGGGAGCGTGATGGCCGCATTGGCGACCAGCATTGAGGGGGTGATCCTGGGTCGAGTGATCCAGGGGGCCGGGGCCGTGTCCGCCGCGGTCACGGCGCTCGCCGCGGACCTGACCCGAGACGAAGTGCGCACCCGCGCCATGGCCGGGGTCGGCGCCAGCATCGGTATCGCCTTTGGGCTCGCTTTCATCATCGCGCCGGTCATCGCCCAGTTCTGGGGGCTCGCAGGGATATTTTGGGTCACCGCCCTGCTCGCCTTCGCCGGCATCCTGGTCCTGTGGCTGGTAGTGCCGAACCCAAAGCGCCGCTCGGTCCACCGGGACGCGGAGCCGGTCGCGAGCCAACTGATGGTAGTGCTGCGCGACGGCCAATTGCTGCGGCTCAACTTCGGCATCTTCTCGCTGCACCTGATGATGACCAGCATGTTCCTGGTCATCCCGCCCTCGCTGGTGAAGGCGGGGGTGATCAATGCCGACCATTGGGAGGTCTACCTGCCGGTCCTGCTGCTCGCCTTGGTGGCGATGGTCCCCTTCGTCATCATCGCGGAGGGCCGCGGGCGTATCAAACAGGTCTTCATGGGGGGCATCGTCACCGTGGGTTTAGCCGCGCTCGGGTTCTCAGTCTGGGCCACTGAGCTTGCGCCGTTGATGATCCTGCTCGCGGTCTTCTTCACCGGCGTCAACCTGCTAGAGGCCCTGCTCCCCTCAATGATCTCCAAGATCGCCCGGGCCGGGGCCAAGGGCACCGCCATGGGGGTCTACTCCACCTCCCAGTTCATCGGCGCCTTCCTGGGCGGCATGACCGGGGGGCTGGTGAATCAGTCCCTGGGCGCCCCCGCGGTCTTCGTGTTCGCCACTCTGTGCGCGCTCGCCTGGCTGCTGGTGGCCGCCACCATGGCCGCCCCGCAGCGGGTGACCAACCAGATGATCGCGGTCGGACCCATTGCTGCCGCCGACATCCCGGACCTGGAGCGGCGCCTCTTGGCCGTGCCCGGCGTGCGCGACGCGGTGGTAGCACTGGAAGAGGGGGTCGCCTATCTAAAGGTGGACAGCCGCGAACTGGATTCGGCAAGATTGGCTGCGGTTATCGGCTGAGCCGGGCCGCGCCCCCGGTCCCGTAGCTCGTCTATGTCATTACTGCTGACCCGCATCGAGCGGGTGCGAGGGAGATCATGTCCAGAGGCATCAACAAAGTCATCCTGATCGGTAACCTCGGTGCTGAGCCTGAGATACGCTACATGCCGAGCGGCGACCCGGTAGCCAATGTCAATATCGCCACTAGCGAGTCCTGGAAGGATAAGAACACCGGCGAAACTCAGGAACGCACCGAATGGCACCGTGTGGTGTTTTTCGGCAAGCTGGCCGAGATCGCCAAGCAATACCTCCACAAGGGCTCAAAGGTCTATATCGAGGGCCAGTTGCGCACCCGCAAATGGCAGGACAAGGAGGGACAGGACCGCTACACGACTGAGGTCTATGTGGGTGTCGGCGGCACCATGCAGATGCTCGACAGCCGCCCCGGCGGCGGGTCCTCGGTACCTTACGACGACGTCCCCCGCGCACCGGCCCCATCCGGCGGCGGTCGATCGCCAGCACCTCCGGCCCCTGCCCCCGATCAGGGCGGCGGTATGCCGTTCGATGACGATATCCCATTCTAAGGCGCTTTACAGGATATCTTGTATTTAGGAGCGGGGGAATTACCACCCCCGTCTCCTTTTCGTGGCGCTCTTCCTGGAAATAGCTTTAGAACCGCTGCTTGAACTGGCTGTACTTGGGCTTCCAATAGGTCGTCAGCAGGCTCTGCGATGCTAATCTATTGATATCATTTGCAGCGGTTGTGGTCGCGTGCGGACCACTTGTGAGGGGCGCGCTTTTCGGTGCTCAAGCCCTCCACAAAAATGCCCTCTGGTCTCGCCCGCAATGGGCGCGCGAGCACCTTTTCGGTCCCGCGCTCAATTTGTCCTCAAGTCGATCGTAGCGCTTGCCCTTGCCGATGAGAGTCGTATTAAATATGACATGAGTTTTACTTCCAACGGGGGATTTTGACTGATCGGGGTGGCGATTAGTCAGCACACCGACCTTGCGAAAGATAAGACTGCAGCGATGCCATACCGTATGTCAAGATCCTGACTGATACCACACGATGGAAATCCTAATGCTATTTCTGGGAGTATGTCGTAAACTCACTAGTATCTCGAGATGGAATCGCTCGGACTACTTTAGGCTAGGTTGCCAGCGGCTTGCCCTGGTATGTCTAGCGGAAAGGCTTGGCTATCTTCTCATTGAAGTAGTCAATTAATTTGTTGATCTTAATCGCAGAGATCTTCGACAGAAAAAATTTCCTCGTCGAATAACTTTGCGGGCCAAGATCGAGAACAAAATTTAAATTTCAATCTGATTCAGCCATGATATAAATAGTGTTTAGGCGTGAAATGAAATGACGATGCGATGCGTGGGATCGCAAAGAAACGCTTAACGCGTCGCCATGGACTCGAGAATTCGAGTTGCCGAGGCACCTTGTCGGTCGTGACGTTGAACCCGGCAATCAGGGTATGGGTGCCGTGGCGCTTATACTCGAACTTGCGGCGCAAGACCTGTCCCGAGGTCATTTGCTGCGTCGGCGCTATACGCTCAAGTGCCTGTATTCACCTCATTTCGTCAACAGAGATCGTCTAGGTTCCCGCTACTGCTCGCTCCGGGGCCAGACGGTACTTCTCGCAGATGTCGTGGAGTTTCACCGCGAACTGGGGGATCTGGTTTGGCGTTCAGCCAGCCGCGACTGCGATGCGGTTTAATGTCCGTTGATTTTAAAAAAGCGCCTGATAGAGCGCGACGAGATGCTCGGGACAATCCCCCGTTTCATCACCTCGTCGGCGACTTCTCATTGTGTCCAATGTATGATGGCTCGCCCACTTTCGGGCGGGTCTTCATAGGCCAGCGCCACCACAGCGCAGATCTGCTCGGCCGTGAAAATCGGTGGCGTACCGAGCCACGGGGCATCCGATAACCGCTCCGCCGCTCCGCGACGCTGGCGTCGGAGTTCTCCGTCCACCGCCGCTGCTAAGCTTGGACGGTAGATCGACCGATACCGAGTTCGTCGGCCGTCGCCCGCACGCC
>JADNEJ010000138.1 GCA_016292295.1 Candidatus Thiodictyon intracellulare | reverse complement strand
TGTCCGCCGCATCCGCTACGTCCCCTGACACCGCGGGAACATCGGCCTCGCCAGCTGGTGCTTCCTGACCGCCATGCCCCTCCCACGGCAACCGCGTGCTCAGTGGCTGCGAACTGTTGTGGGGGGCTGCCCAAGCCGCTCGCGCGCCGACTTCAGATCCGCCAGCGCCTTGCCCAACAACGCCCGCGCTTGCGTGAGCGTGAGCGTCTCCAGATCAGAGTCGTCGAATTGTCTGAGGTCGTGATCGCTCAGATGCATGGTAGTGGCGTGGCGGCGCTTGCCCACTGTGCTCACAGTGCCTTATTAAATTCTACCATTTACCATATTCTGGAACGACCGTCGAGCTGTGTCGCATAGCGTATGCTTATGATCGGCATTATGTAGTAAACGCACATGGCTATTTATTCAGTGACTTGGCTACGACTCCCCGATTCTGAGCCAGCTCCGGCAGCCTGATTTCTCACCGAAATCTGGCAGATCCCGGCGCCCACCCGCCCGCATCGCACCACTGAGTAGCCGCCAGATTCTGCGTAACTAATTGATTCGATAACTATGTGCAGTTGCTAAATAATGCCGCTTATGATCGTCCACGAGAGCTAAGAACAGGGGGGGCTAAACGGCTACGTAGCCCCCAGGGTCGTCGCGGCATTCCAATGGACCTCCGATCCATGCTCAGGGCGGTTCGGCTTCCTGGGGCGCCCCCGGTAGGGTACCCTTAGGGACTTGGCAGATAGAGGTCCGCCCGCCGCCCGCCGCCCGGGCCATTCCCCTCCCGCCTTCCTAGTAAGGCGATCAGCCACCCGTCGCCGGCGCTCCAGCCGGCACCACCCCCCGATGGAGGTCCAAGTGCAGCGTCATTCGATCAAGGTCTTGGCCCACAGTCAGTTTCAGCCGGAGCAGTCGGCCCCCGTGGAAGGGCGCTATGTCTTCTCCTACACAATAACCATTGAGAACGAGGGCAGCGAGCCGGCCCGTCTGCTCGACCGGCATTGGATCATCACCGACGCCGACGGCAAGGTGCAGGAGGTCCGCGGCGAGGGGGTAGTCGGCGAGCAACCCCACCTAAAACCCGGCGAGCGCTTTCGCTACAGCAGCGGGACTATTCTGCCGACGCCGATCGGCTGCATGCACGGCAGCTACGGGATGGTCGGCGACGACGGAACCCGGTTCGATGCCGAAATCCCGGCCTTCTCGCTTGCCTCGCTCGTCCGGCTTCACTGACCGGCGCGCTCGAGCCCGGCCGGCACCAACGCCGTCGTCGCCGCGGAAACTATGCCGACCTACGCCATCGGGGACATTCAAGGCTGCGAGTTGGAACTGCAGCGGCTGCTCGAACGCCTGAAATTCGACCCCGCCACCGACTGCCTCTGGTTCACCGGCGACCTAGTCAACCGGGGGCCCGGATCACTGGGCGTGCTGCGCCTGGTGTACTCCCTGGACGCCTGCGCAGTCGTGGTCCTGGGCAACCATGACCTGCACCTGCTCGCCCTGGCCGTCGGCAACGAGCAGCACGCCAGGAAGAGCACGCTCGATGAAGTCCTCAAGGCTCCGGACCGCGACGAACTGCTCCACTGGCTGCGCCACCGGCCGCTGCTGCATCACGACGCCACGAAGGGTTACACCCTGATCCATGCCGGGCTCGCGCCCCAATGGACGCTTGCCGTGGCCCAGACACTGGCCCACGAACTGGAGGAGACCCTGCGGGGGGCGCACTGGCAGGACTATCTGCTCGCCATCTACGGCGACCAGCCGGAACGTTGGCGCCCGGACCTGACCGGCATGGAGCGCCTGCGCTTCATCACCAACGCCCTGACGCGGCTGCGCTACTGCACCACTGACGGGGCCCTAGCCCTGAAGGAAAAACGGCCCCTGGTAAGCAAGCCGGAGGGCCTGGTGCCCTGGTTCCAGTGCCCGGGCCGCAAGAGCCGCGACGCGCGCATCATCTTTGGTCACTGGTCGGTCTTGGGCTACTGGGACCAGGACAATGTGTGGGGCATCGACAGTGGTTGCCTGTGGGGCGGCAACCTGACCGCCGTGCGGGTGCGCAAGTCCAAACCCATCGAACCCGTACATCTGCCCTGTGCGGGTTATCTGGTGCCGGGAGAGGGCGGGGATTGACGACCGCGCCGCCGGTACCCATGGATTTCTGATAATTTACAAAACTAAATGACGATCAAGGCCCTCTAGCGCGCCCGCCCGCCGCGAGTTTGGTGTAGGCATCTTCCAGCGCCCGGGCGAACCCCCGCTCATCATGCAGCGGCGAGGCTGCCAGCCGATCCGCAGGCTTGCGCGCAGGGCGGCCAGGGCCGGGAGACCCCCCACCGGAGCGGTCGCGATGCGCAGATAGTCCGCCTCATCTTTGGCGATGAACTGCTCCAGTCCCACCGTGCTGAGTAGACTGGAGATCATTCTCCCAGCGTGACTTCGCCCCTGCGGGGGGCCTTGATCATAATTCCGCCCACCTTGTTCAGTCCCTGCGTCGCCGCTCCCTTGAAGAACATGGTCTTGCGCGCGCAAACCCACATGGGCCAGCCGGCCTTGGGCGGATTTGTGATCAAGGCCCCTGCGGGGTAACCACCGGCACACCCTGCCACAGGAAGCAGCAGGCAATGGTGTGACCGTTCCAGGGGAAGGAATCGAGGAGGACATCGATCTGCGCGAATTCTTCAAAAAAGCTGCGTTTTGGGTTGTCCAGTGGTCGCAACAGGAGCCGCCCGGAGGTATCCACAGGGCCTCGAATGCCTCCGCCAGCCACTGTTGCTGCCAAGGGTCGAGCTGGTCGCGGGCGATCAGCAATCGCGCCCGCGGCAGTGCCTGGAGCACCCGACTCCAGAGTTGGATCACTAAAGGATCGAGCTTCTCCAGCTTGTGCAATGAGCCGAAGGTGATCTGCCCGGTGGCGGCCGCCGGCGATTGGCTGGCCGCAGGGGCGTGCTCGTGGGAGCGAAAACAGGCAAATGGCTGCGGTAGTCTCAGCGGTGCCTCGCTGCCGTTAGGCTGGCGCCCGTCGGCGCAGTGGCCTCATCGACGATCCGGTAGTCCATTGCCGTAAGCCCGGTGGTATTCGGGTAGCCAAGCCAACTGATCTGCAGCGGCGCGGGCTTGTGGGCGAAGAGCGCGAGTCGGTTCTTTTCGGTGTGGCCGCTGAGATCCACCAGGATGTCGATGCGGTCCACGCGGACCTGCTCCTCGAGTCGGCGGTCAGACCAGCCGCGGACGTAGTGCCAATGGTCGGCGAGGCTCTTGAGTCGCTGCGTCACCGCATCCGGCAGCTCCACATCCGCGTAGCACCAGACACGAAAGTGCCGGCGATCGTGGTGAGCCAGCACCGGCTCAAAGAAGTGGCTCACCGCATGAGCACACAGGTCCGCAGAAACGTAGCCGATCCGCAGTGGCCGACGCGCCGTGGGCAGTGCTTGCGCCGGGCCTGGCCGGACGGCCTGGTCCAGGCGGCAGCATCGCCACTGGTGTTCGGTGGCCACTGCCTGCGGCTCAAGTCTCGGGATCAGATTCAGAAGGTAGAGCAAGCTACTCACGGCGCGGCCGGATAGTCTGGGCGGTGCTGGAGGGCGTCACGGAAGGCGGTGGCGGCCTCCTCTAGCCGCAGTTGGTCGAACAGCGCGAGATCAAGCGTGTAGTGCGCTTCTGCGAGTTCCGGGGCGAGACGCACAGCCTCTCGGCCATGGTGCAGCGCCGCCTCATAGCGACGCACCGCGCCGTAGGCGGAGCAGAGATTGAGGTGGGCCCCGGCATAATCGGGGCGTAAGGCAAGCGCCGCCTGCAACTGCTCAATCGCGGCCTGGGGCTCCCCGGCCCGGCGTAACGCATCACCGAGGTTGTTGCGCAGCACCGGCTGATCAGGAACTAGTTCCACTGCGCGCCGGATATAGGCGGTCCCCTGCTGGTGGCGGACCAGCCCGAACAGATGCAGCGCATTGGGGTCTGCCGGCGCAAGCCGAAGCAGTCGCTGATAGAATGCCGCCGCCGGCGCCAGTTCCCTCTCTTGGTGGAGCCTGATCGCGGCCTGGAGGAGGCCCCGCGGATCCTCTGCCATTGTCCTAGCAGCCTGTCGGACTTAGCGACTGGCGCCACTACCTGAGGCCCTTGGACGGGCTTTTATGGTAAAAAAAGAGACGGTTTTCGGCTAGAAACGCAGTTTTCCGCGGTGTTGCCCTGACTGCAGACGTAATACGGCCATCCGTTTCAGGTTTCACGCCAGGCAGACCA
>JADNEJ010000328.1 GCA_016292295.1 Candidatus Thiodictyon intracellulare | reverse complement strand
CCACTCGCTCAGTGCCACCGTCCACTCGACCTCGGTCTCACCACGCCCAGGCTGCGCTTGCGTCCAGTGGCCGCAATCGCAGCAGCATTCAAAATAGGTGTGCTTGGTCTGACGCAGCAGCAGTCCGGTCGCGCCGACACCGGGCTGAGTTAGCTCGATTTCATCGCGGGCGTTGCGCGCTCGCGACGCCGACGTGGCCGTCAACGCCTGGCCGCACCTCGCACAGCACGTCGGCCGGCGGGGCTGCTCGGCGTCCACCGGCAGATGCTGGGTACAGCTGTGCCCCGGGGTCCCCGGGCGCCAACCGGGCGGTGCGCCGGTGAGCGTGCGCCGCGAGCCCTGGCGGCGCGGCCGTAGCGGCGGCGCCAGGGCCGGCTCATCGGCGCCGCCGGGGGTGTCCGCCGCATCCGCTACGTCCCCTGACACCGCGGGAACATCGGCCTCGCCAGCGGGTGCTTCCTGACCGCCATTTCCCTCCCACGGCAACCGCGTGCTCGGTGGCCGCGAACTGTTGAAGGGGGTTTGCCCAAGCCGCTCGCGCGCCGCCTTCAGATCTGCCAGCGCCTTGCTCAACAACGCCCGCGCTTGCGCGGGCGTGAGCGTCTCCAGATCGGTGTCGTCGCATTGTCTGAGGTCGTGATCGCTCAGGTGCATGGTAGTGGTGTGGCGGCGCTTGCCCGCTCTCGCTGAGGAGCTTGTGCCATATTCTGGCACGGTCATCGAGCTGTGTCGCGTAGGCTTATGATCGTCGACGAGGGCTAAGAACAGGGGGGCTAAACGGCTACCCCAGAGCGCGCCGAGTTAGACGTCGGCCCCCCAGGCCGAGTCATCGCCTCTGTCGGTGAAGTTGGTCGGCGATGAGGCACTGTTGGTGCTGTTGGCGATCATGCGCTGGGCGAGGGTCTCGGTGAAGCCCTGGAAGCTCCCGGCCCCGCGCACCTGAATGGTTTGTTAGCCGATGAGAAGGCTGCCGCCGAGCGCGAGGTTAAGGTTATCCATGATTTGCCGCGCATAGCCGAAGGCGATCCCCAGTTGCGTGAGGTTAGTGCCGGTATCGCCGCCGCGGCCTTGATCATAATTCCGCCTTTGTTCAGTCACGGCGTCGCCGATCCCTTGTAGAACATGGTCTTGCGCGCGCAAACCCACATGGGACGGCCAACCTTGGACGAATTTGTGATCAAGGCCGTCGCCGCCAAGCATTGAGGTCCGGGGTACCTGCCGACCGTAGCGGGAGTCGGCCGGATTGCTGTAGTGCGGCGGGTTGGCCATGGCATTGTTGCCGCCTTAGGTCCCCAGGTTGTACAGCGTGTCTGTACTTCGGTAAGTCGATGTTTATAAAGCCGTTTCAAAAGAGGGCGATTCCGAAGGCGCTCTTGGCGTCCAGGGGGCGGCTGTAGCCAAGGCTGGGGACGATGAAGTCGTTGTTGCGGCTCTCAACCTTGCCGGTGCCGGTGCCGGTGCCGGTGCCGTTGCCGCTGCCGCTGCCAATTGGCGCGTAGGCGCCGGTGGCGGCGTTCGGGGTGAGGCCCAGGTAATCCCGGTGGGGGCTGAACCAGGCCAACCCCATGTCAACGCGTTGCCCGAGCCGAACCAGCCCTACCGAATTGCCGACGATGCTCAGGCTATCCTGCGGTAAGGCGGACTCACCCGCACTCGCCATGCCCTTGGCCGAAGGCGAATAGGCATGGGACATGTAGCCGTTGGTGGCTTGGGCGGTCGTGAGTACCAAGACCGAGGCGAGTCCTGCCGAGCAGGCGGCGAATCTGGAAGCAGACATAAAGACATAAGGGCCCCCTGGACGTTTTGATGCCACGCCCAATAGTGCATTAAATAGTAATTATTGAAAATAATAATTTATCACAAAATTTGCCCATTGGCGTACATTTTCGGGCGGCTGATCTTCTCGAGTGCCCGGTCGGCGCCGGGCACGAAACCTCAAGCGGGCCTGGCCGGCGCCCGTCCGATGGACAGATAGGTGAGCCCGGCGGCGGTGACTTGGCGGGCATCCAGGACGTTGCGGCCGTCGAAGATCACAGGGTGCTTGAGTCTGGCCTTGATGTCCGTGAAGCTGGGGCTGCGGAATTGACTCCACTCGGTGAGGATCGCGAGTCCATCCGCCCCGTCGAGGGCCTGCAGCGCGTCCTTGGTCAAGGTGAGGTCCGGCCGGTCGCCGTAGAGTCGGCGCGTCTGGTTCATCGCAACCGGGTCGAAGGCACGCACCAGGGCCCCGACGGCCCACAGAGCCTCCATCAGGGTGCGGCTGGCGGCCTCGCGCATGTCGTCCGTGTTCGGCTTGAATGACAGGCCCCAGAGGGCCAGGGTGCGACCGCTGAGGTCGCCGCCGAAGTAGTCGGATATCTTGCTGAACAGGACCTCCTTTTGGCGGAAGTTGACCGCCTCCACCGCGGCCAGCAACTCGGCACGGTAGCCCAAGGCGCGGGCGCTGTGCTCCAGTGCGCGGACATCCTTAGGAAAACAGGAGCCGCCGTAGCCGCACCCCGGATAGATGAACTGGTAGCCGATGCGCGGGTCTGAGCCGATCCCGAGGCGGACCTTTTCAATGTCCGCGCCGACCGCATCGGCGATATTGGACAGTTCGTTCATGAAACTGATCTTGGTCGCGAGCATGGCGTTGGCGGCGTACTTGGTCAGCTCGGCCGAGCGCACATCCATCAGCATAACTCTGTTATAACTACGGTTAAAGGGGGCGTAGAGCGCCCGCAGCAACTCGCCGGTGCGGGGGTTGTCGGTGCCGACGATGATGCGGTCCGGGCGCATGAAGTCCTCGATGGCTGCCCCCTCCTTTAGGAACTCCGGATTAGACACGACGTCGAAATCCACCGCGACGCCGCGTGCCGCCAGGGTCTGTGCGACCTGTGCCGCCACTTTGTCCGCGGTGCCGACCGGGACCGTCGATTTGTCAACGATGATTCGGTAGGAGTCGATATGCTCGCCGATGGTCCGGGCCACCGCCAGCACATACTGGAGGTCCGCGGACCCGTCCTCGTCGGGTGGCGTGCCCACCGCGATGAACTGAAAGAGTCCGTGCCGTACCCCAGCCTCGGCGTCGGTGGAGAAGCTCAGCCGTCCGGCTGCGCGGTTTTTCTGGATCATGTCGTCCAGGCCGGGTTCAAAGATCGGTACCCCGCCGCTGTTGAGCAACGCGACCTTGTGTGGGTCGATGTCGATACACAGGACCTTGTTGCCGACCTCCGCGAGGCAGACCCCGGTCACCAGGCCAACATAACCGCTGCCGAATATCGTGACGTCCATCACAAAATCCATTATTTATTCAGTATTTTAAGATCGAGTGCCCAGGCGTCGCGCGGGGTGCCAGGGACCGGCAGCCAGGGCTTGGACGAGGTGCTCGCCGGGGTCCGGCGGCAGCGCGGCAGCACGCGGCAGCACCGTCAGCACCCAGGTTCGGCGCGCGGTGGGTGGAGGCAAATATAGCAGTTCGACGGCAGTGCCTGTGTCGACAAGGTCGGGTTGACGAGAGGGCGCAGGCAACCTATACTGTGCCGCTCGATTCGGAGGGGTTCCCGAGCGGTCAAAGGGATCAGACTGTAAATCTGACGGCTCAGCCTTCGGAGGTTCGAATCCTCCCCCCTCCACCATCAACAGATGAGTCGGAACCGCGCGGCGCGCAGTCGGCCGAAGCGAGCCGTTTTCGTGAGATAGCAGCCCGGATGACCCACGTCAGGAATTCCAGCCTGGCCCGGCCGTTGCGGTGCAGAAAGGAAAGCTAATTAAGCTAATTTCGGAAGGCGCTACGCGGGTGTAGTTCAATGGTAGAACCTCAGCCTTCCAAGCTGATGGTGTGGGTTCGATCCCCATCACCCGCTCCAAAATGAATGTTTTTTGCCCATGTAGCTCAGTTGGTAGAGCACACCCTTGGTAAGGGTGAGGTCATCGGTTCGACTCCGATCATGGGCTCCAGTTTCGCGCAGCCGGCGTTGTGCCGGTCGGCTTGTTGTTGCCCGAGCCCGGTCCTTCTGGACTTAAGGCCCCGGACCTTTGCCCTTCAGAACTTGGCGGAGAGCAGTTCATGTCCAAAGAGAAATTTTCGCGCACCAAGCCGCACTTAAACGTGGGCACGATCGGGCACGTGGACCATGGCAAGACTACACTGACGGCCGCGATCACCATGCACCAGGCGAAGAAATTCGGCGGTGTGGCGCGTGCCTATGACCAGATCGACAACGCCCCGGAAGAGCGCGAGCGCGGCATCACGATCG
>JADNEJ010000534.1 GCA_016292295.1 Candidatus Thiodictyon intracellulare | reverse complement strand
GCGCGCGCAAACCCACATGGGCCGGCCGGCCTTAGGCGGATTTGTGATCAAGGCCACGCGTAGCGGACCAGACGGCTTGGCTCCATGGTCCTCCAGAGTCCGCCGTGCGGACCCTGGTCCCCCAATTGCCGATTGCGGCTGGCACGATGATCGGGGTCGCCTAAAATGGCCAAAATCGAGCGTGAGTGATCTTGCAGAACTCAATGGTCTTACCCAAGACGGTGAATTTGATCTCGTCTATTTCGATGCGTTAGGATTCAGTTTGCAGCCGTATATCCATTATGACCGGAAGGAAATCGGCCTGACTGGAATTCTCAGCATTCCTGCTTCGCATTCCATTCGGATTCATGTTCTCACCTTCTTGAATCCGAAGGCACATACGGTGTATGCTTATGAACAAATCGGTCAGCGGTCCGATGACCAGTTTGATGTTAATTGATATTATGGATGATTTTTGTAGTCTACTCACTGAGCCAGTAGTTGTGGTGATAGATAACGCGCCGATTCATGTGAGCAAGGCAGTTAAGGAACGCAGGGAATATTGGGAAAAGCGCGGGTTGACACTGTGACGCTGTACTTTCTTCCGCGATACTCGCCAGAATTAAATCTGATTAAAGTCCTTTGGCGTAAAATGAAATACGAATGGATTCCATCCCATCTCTGGCTTACGCGAGTATTACCGCATTAGCTTACGCAATCCATCGAATAACAGATTCGCTCGGATCTGAGTTTAGAATTAGATTTTGACGGCATGGCGCTCCACAAATGTTTCCGTTGAGGTACTTATCCAGTGGAGCATCCTCCAGCCCAGCATTATGAGGTGTGTCCAACCCCGTTCCTGGATTTCAGCTAGCCCTGGACGGGCTTTGAGGGCCGCCTGATGAGCCTCGCCCACCACCGCCATGCCCGCGTCTTCTCTGTCCGCAAGTCTATAGCCATCGACCTGCTCGCCCGCGACGGCTTGCTACCCGCAGACTAGCGTGCGCGTTTGGATGCCCTGCGGGCAACCCGCAATACCGCCGCGCATCAACTATCCAAGCTCATGCCTGGTCAACTCGTTGCCGCCAGTCCAGAGATCGAGGCACTGCGCCCAGCGATTCAGGCGCTTGGACGCACTGACGGCACACTCTAGACCAGTGTTGAGAGCAGGTGCCGGACGATCGTGCGCGCCCGCGGCTCGGCGAAGAGGGTGTCCGCAGCGAGGCGCACGTAGCCGGGCAGCCCGGCGACCTCGGGGACCCGGAAGATGTCGTCCTTGGCCTTGACGCAGGCAATGTCGCGCCCTAACAGGGCCGGTTCCAGGCTCAGCGTCTGCGCCCAGAGCAGGGCGAGGACCGCGACCTCGCGCAGCGACTGCCCGGCGTGCCGCCAGCCGTCGCTGGCCGCCACCACCGCAGACCGGTTCCGACCAACACGACAGGCGATTGGCCTTCGGGGCAAAACTTTGTGTATTCTACAGACCTGGCGGCGAATAGTTTGACTTAATCCCTCACCGATCCCAACCTGCAGGGGTCTTGATCGATCACCACCGGCGGTCACGCCAAGCAACTTCAAAGAGGCGAGCGACATGGCTGACAACAAGAGCGTAACCAAAAAGACGGCGGTCAAGCCGTCCGCTCATCCCGACCCGCGACCCGCTGCGGCCCCCGTCACCAAGAAGACCGCGACAAGAAAGGCGGTGGAGTCCGCGAGTCCTGCCCCGGCGGCGCCTGCGCACCCGAGTGCCCATCTCGCCGCGCCGCCGATGACCAAGGCCGCTGCTGCTGCCAAGGCCGCGACCCACCCGGCCGCGGCGCCGGCACCGGCGAAGGTCGCCAAGAAGGAGGTCGCGAAGACGCCCGGGCTGGCGAAGGCCGCTGCAGTCAAGCCCAATCCGCAGCCGCCGCTCGAAGAAACGCCGGTGAGTCTCCAGCAGCTGGCCAAGGTGACGCCGGCGCAGCGCCAGGACATGGTCCGGGAGGCCGCCTATTACAAGGCCGAAAAGCGCAACTTCACCGGCGGGAGCGACGCCCAGGACTGGACCGACGCCGAGCGCGAGATCGACGAACTGCTGGCCAAGGCGCGGGAGATCTTCGGCGGCTGACGGGAGTCCAAGGCTTCAGCCTTGGCGGGGTCGGGCACGACGATAGCCTCGGGGCGGGACGCCCCGACGCCCCGACTCCGCTGCCGGGTCGACGCCTTCAGATACGCCTCACGAATCGCCCGCAGGCTGACCGCAGCGCCCGCGGTGAGCTTATAGTCGACGAAGTCGGTGACGTTCGTGTTCGCAGGATTGATTTCCACGGTGGGGACGCCCATCTGGCTCGCCTGCATGACCGGCCCCGCGATGTAGGGGAAGACGCTGGTGGTACCGATGCTGAACACCAGATCGAAGCCCCGATCCAGTTCCTGGTATAACTGCACAATGGCCCCCGGGGGCAGCGTCTCGCCGAACAGCACTACCCGCGGGCGCACCAGCGCATGACAGCGCGGGCAGGCCGGCGGCAGCGTGAGCCCGGCATAATCCGGCACGCTGGCCTCATAGGCGCAGCGGGTGCAGAACAGATCGTGAATATCGCCGTGAATTTCGATCAGATTGCAGCTGCCGGCGGCGCGGTGGAAGCCGTCGATATTCTGGCTCAGCACCCAGACCTCGAACTGCTCCTGCCACTGCGCGATGATGGCATGGGCATCGTTGAACTGCGCCCCGCGGCAGGTCTCCTCGATCTGATGAAGATATCTCCAGGTGATGGCCGGATTGGCCGCTAGCATAGCTCCGGACAGCGCGATCTCTATCGGAACCTGATCCGCGGTCAACTGATTGTTGTACAAGCCGCCGATACCGCGATAGGTCGGCAGGCCGGAGTCGGCCGAAATGCCGGCACCGGTGATGAACAGCAGGCGGCAGGCGCGGCGCAGGATCTGCGCGATGCGCGCGACGATGTTGGGATCAGGCAAATTGCGCATGCGGACAGCTTCTCTCTTTCCGATAATCCTATAAGAAGTAGTACTCTGTGGATTTTATGGTAATGGGCGCCGGGGCTCAGGCGGTCAGCAGATCGTACAATGCCTCGAATTCCCGGCTGAGCTTGTGCCGGGGATCCAGATGAATCATCGGCAAGATCTGGCACTGTGTGACTCACGGATCTTGATCGAGGCCGACAGAAAGGCGTCCAGCACCGGCAGCCACTCGGCACGCAATTCATCGACCAGTCGCAGCAGCAGATTGACGCGCGCCTGATACTGGTTGACCACGATACCCTCCACCCGCAGGGCGCGATTGTGATCGGCCTGGATCTCGCGCACGCTGTCCATCAGCGTCACCAGTGCGCGGCGCGAGAAATCATCGCAGTCGATGAGCGCCGGCGGCGTATCGATGAAGACCTCATCGAAGTCCTTGAGCGTATCCAGCGCCTCGCGCAGCTTGTACATCTTGTAGCGCGATTCCAGCTTGACCTGGATCTCATCCAGCCGCAGATCGGAGGGCAGCACGCTCAGGTTGGGAAAGGGCGTCGGCACGACATACTCGAGCGGCCGGGCGCAGAAAATCCGGTAGCCCAGGATATCATCGAAAAACGCCCTCATTATATGATATATAGCAACTGCACATAGTTGTCGAATCAATTTATTACGTAGAATCTGGCGGCAACTCAGTGCGATGCGGGCGGGTAGGCGCCGGGATCTGCCAGATCTCGGTGAGAAATCCGGCTGCCGTGGCTGGCTCAAAATCGGGAAATCGTAGCCAAGTCACTAAATAAATATCCATGTGCGTTTGCTACATAATGCCGAAAAAGTGGGCGAGCGTCTTCTCCTGCGTGTCCAGCGCCTTGCCCAGCAGATAGCGCGAGGCGTTGGCCTGCGGGTCCAGATCGACCAGGAGCGCCCGCCGCCCCCGTGGTAACCGTTTAGCCCCCCTGTTCTTAGCCCTCTTGGACGATCATAAGCTTACGCGACACAGCTCGACGGCCGTGCCAGCATATGGCTCAACCTCCTAAGCGAGAGCGGGCAAGCGCCACCACGCCACTACCATGCATCTGAGCGATCACAACCTCAGACAATTCGACGGCGCCGATCGGTGGAGACGCTCACGCCCGCGCGGGCGCGGGCGTTGTTGAGCAAGACGCTGGTGGATCTGAAGGCGTCGCGCGAGCGGCTTGGGCAGATTTCCTCCAACAGTTCGCGGCCACCGAGCACGCGGTTGCCGTAGGAGGGGAATGGCGGTCAGGAAGCACCCGCTGGCGAGGCCGATGTTCCCGCGGTG
>JADNEJ010000046.1 GCA_016292295.1 Candidatus Thiodictyon intracellulare | reverse complement strand
GCCGCTGGCAGCCTAGCCGGAAGTGGTCCGAGCGATTCCATCGCGATGTACTAGTTCTTGGTCTTGTCGACAAGCTTCTTTTCCCTGATCCAGGGCATCATCTCGCGCAGCCGCTCGCCGACCACTTCGATCTGATGCTCTTGGCCCAAGCGCTGCAGGGCCTTCATCTTGGGCGCCCCGGCCTGATTCTCCAGGATGAATTCTTTGGCGAATTCGCCGGTCTGGATCTCGCCTAAGATGCGCTTCATCTCGGCCTTGGTCTCATCGGTGATGATCCGCGGGCCGCGGCTGAAATCGCCATATTCGGCGGTATTGGAGATGGAGTAACGCATGTTGGCAATGCCGCCCTCGTAGATCAGGTCGACGATCAGCTTCACCTCGTGCAGGCACTCGAAATAGGCCATCTCGGGGGCATAGCCGGCCTCGACCAGGGTCTCGAAACCGGCCTTGATCAGGGAGGTGAGGCCGCCGCACAGGACCACTTGCTCACCGAAGAGGTCGGTCTCACACTCCTCGCGGAAACTGGTCTCGATGATGCCGGCGCGCCCGCCGCCATTGGCGCTGGCATAGGCCAGGGCGATGTCCCGGGCCTGGCCGGAGGCGTCCTGGAAGACGGCGATTAGGCTTGGTACACCGCCGCCCTGGGTATAGGTAGAGCGCACCAGGTGCCCGGGTCCCTTGGGCGCGATCATGATCACGTCCAGGTCCGTCCGCGGCTCGATCTGGCCGAAGTGGATATTGAAGCCGTGGGCAAAGGCCAGCGCGGCGCCCTGTTTAATGTTGGGGGCGATGTCTTCCCTATAGATCCGCGCCTGATGCTCGTCCGGAGCCAGGATCATGGCCACGTCGGCCGCGGCCACGGCGTCCTTGATCGACTTGACATCCAGACCGGCGTTTGCCGCCTTGGCGGCGGAGGTAGAACCCGGGCGCAGGCCGACCGTGACGGATACGCCGGATTCCTTCAGGTTATTGGCATGAGCATGGCCTTGTGAGCCGTAGCCGATGATGGCGACTTGCCGACTCTGGATGAGAGAGAGGTCGGCGTCTTTGTCGTAGTAGGCATTAATGGACATGGGAGATTCCTGCATTGGAATTAAGAGCTAGAGGGACAGGCCCTTCTCGCCGCGGGCGATGCCGGTGGGGCCGGAGCGGACTACCTCGACGATCAACTCCTCGGGTACGGCATCAATGAAGGCATCGAGCTTCTTCGAGGCGCCGGTGAGTTCGACGACGTAGCTGGTATCGGTAACATCGATGATCTTAGCGCGGAAGATGTCCGTCAGGCGCTTGAGTTCCTGACGATTCTCACCCTCGGCGCGGACCTTGATCATCATCATCTCGCGTTCGATGTGCGAACCCTCGGTGAGATCGAGCAGCTTGACCGTATCGATTAGCTTATTCAATTGCTTCTTGATCTGCTCGACGATCTCCTCGTTCCCGATGGTTACCAGGGTCATGCGCGAGAGGGTCGAGTCATCCGTCGGCGCGACGGTCAGCGACTCGATATTGTACCCGCGGGCGGAGAACAGCCCGGCCACCCGTGAGAGTACGCCAGCCTCATTTTCCAACAGTACCGCAATGATATGTCTCATCTCAGGCCAACTCCCTCTCGGACAGACTGGGTGCGAGGTGCATCTCGTGTTGCCCCTTGCCTGCCGCGATCATCGGATAGACGTTCTCGGTGGGGTCAACGACCACATCGAGGAATACGAAACGGTCCTTCATCGCGAAGGCCTCCTGCATGGTAGCCTGCAGATCGGCCGGACGCTCTACTCGCATTCCCACATGGCCGAAGCTCTCCGCCAATTTCACGAAATCGGGCAATGCATCGACATAGGAATGGGAGTAGCGGCTGCCGTAGAAAAATTCCTGCCACTGCCGCACCATGCCCATGTAGCCGTTGTTGAGCAGGATCACCTTGATCGGCAGGTTATACTGCTTGCAGGTCGCCATCTCCTGGATACACATCATGATGCTGGCTTCGCCTGAGATACAGGCCACCTGTGCCTCGAGGAAAGCGAGCTGTACCCCCATGGCCGCCGGCAAACCGAAGCCCATGGTCCCTAAGCCGCCTGAGTTTATCCACCGTCGGGGCTTGTCGAAGGGATAGAACTGGGCGGCAAACATCTGGTGTTGACCCACGTCGGAGGTCAGATAGAGGTCGCCGCCGGTGACCTTGTAGAGCGTTTCCACCGCGAATTGGGGCTTGATCTTGTCGCTGGTGCGGTCGTAGTGCAGGCAGTCCACCCGCCGCCATTCACCGATCTTGTCCCACCACTGCGCGACCGGCCGCCTCTGCACGCTCGTGGCCTGCTCCTTCCACAGCCGCACCAGATCGGACAGGACGCTCGCGACCTGACCCACCACCGGCACGTCCACCCGCACGTTCTTGGAGATGGAAGAGGGGTCCACGTCGATGTGGATGATCTTGGCATGGGGACAGAAGTGCTCGATCTTGCCGGTCACTCGGTCGTCGAAACGGGCGCCGATGGCGATCAGCACATCGGTCTCGTGCATGGCCATGTTGGCCTCATAGGTCCCGTGCATCCCCAGCATCCCGATGAACTGAGGGTCGGTCATGGGATAGGCACCCAGTCCCATGAGGGTGCTGGTGATGGGGTAACCGGACAGACGCACCAGTTCGGTTAGGAGTGCGGACGCCTCGCCCAGGATTACCCCGCCCCCAGTATAGAATACCGGGCGCTTGGCCTGGAGCATCAGGTCCAGGGCGCGTTTGATCTTCTCCTGGTGCTCCTTCTCCGTGGGGTGGTAGGAGCGCATCCGGACGTCGCGCGGGTAGACATAGGGGACCTTGACGTTCGGGTCGGTCACGTCCTTGGGGATATCCACCACGACCGGCCCCGGACGTCCGGTGGTCGCGATATAGAAAGCCTTGCGCAGAGTGAGCGCGAGGTCACGGACATCCTTGACCAGGAAGTTGTGTTTCACGCAGGAACGGGTGATGCCGACGGTGTCCACCTCCTGGAAGGCGTCGCTGCCGATCACCGGGATGGGCACCTGACCGGTGATGCACACAAGCGGGATCGAGTCCATGTAGGCCGTGGCGATTCCGGTCACGGCGTTGGTCGCGCCGGGTCCCGAAGTGACCAGACAGACCCCGCACTTGCCGGTCGCTCGGGCATAGCCGTCGGCAGCGTGGGCGGCACCCTGTTCGTGCCGGACCAGGATGTGCTTGACCTGATCCTGTTTGAACAGGGCATCATAAATGTGCAGGACCGACCCGCCGGGGTATCCAAAGACATATTGGACCCCCTCGTCGATCAACGCCTGGACGACGGTCTCGGCACCGCTGAGCTGCATCGCGTTCAGTTCCACCTTAGGCGACCTCCGAATCAGACCAGCCGGGACCCGCCGCACGGCTGGAATTGCCCGTACCCGGGGACCGGGACAAGACCAACCCCGCCCTGACGGAGGCAGCGGACTGAATAAGCATAAAAGGGCATGTTCAAAAATATCAAACGTTACAGGAGACTTGCGCCCAGGGTCAATACATCGCCGACACCCACGGCGCGACCAGTGCTCGTCCCGGGACCACCGGACGCCCGCCGGGGACCCTCGCCGACAGCTCCCACCGGCCTCTCCAACGGCCATACTTGGCGTCATGAACAAGCGATCCAACCCACTGACAGCACGGTCAGTCGTCTCGTCCTTCTCTTGGCGCCCGTGCTGGCCGGCGTCTGGCTCGCCTGTACCCCAGCGTGGGTCGGGGCACAGTTGTATCGTTGGGTCGACGAGACCGGCATGACGGTCTACTTGCAACTGCCGCCCCTCGGTACCACCCCGGTCGCCACGATCAAGCCGGACGCGGGACCCAAGGCGGACTCGGGCCAGCAGGCGACGGAGCAGCTCCGCGGCCAGGTGGAGGAGGAGGACTTCGACAAGCGCGATCAGCAGGCCCGCGACGCCGAAGCGGCGGGCAAGAAGACGGCCGAGCAGGCCGTCCGCCAGACCAACTGCGAGGCGGCACGCAAGAACCTCCTGGAGACCCTCAAAAGCCACGGCGGCGGACTCCGGACGGCAAGACCGGGTTCCTGTCCAAAGACGACCTGGCGGCCCAGCAAGCGCAGGAACACAAGCAGATTGAGGACAATTGCCGCTAGCAGCCTGTCGGACTTCGGGGCCCCGTCGGGGCGGCGGGTCCGGTACACTGTCGGGATCAACCCCGATGGTCGCCCGATGGCCGGAGTGCTACTGCCGATGCGCCGCTTCCACCCGATGGACCGCGACACT
>JADNEJ010000530.1 GCA_016292295.1 Candidatus Thiodictyon intracellulare | reverse complement strand
CCGCGGAAAACTGCGTTTCTAGCCGAAAACAGTCTCTTTTTTGCCATAAAAGCCCATCCAAGGGCCTGAGGCGGTGACGTCGGTCGCTAAGTCCGACAGTTTGCTAGACGACGCTGTCCCAGGGCGTTGCCCTGGGCTGGTATGTCTGGACCCTGTTGGGGTCGGACCGCGCAAGCCGTCGTGGCCTCGTCGCGGCTGAATCCGCTCCCGCAACGTCGCTTCGTGACTTTTACGGTCAAGCCTCGTCCCCGGTTGCCTTGCGGCCGGAACGACGATCAAGGGCTCTTGCGCGGCCTTCGACGGCTGGCGCGTGGGCTCCGGCTCGGGGGACCGAGGTGAAGCCGCTAGCCCTCAGGGCGTGACGGCCGCCGCCGTACGGCCAGCGCCGCGAGGCCAAGCGCGAGGAGCGCGAGCGGGGGCGGGGCGGGCACCGCCAGGGGTGTGCCGGAGAGTCCATCCGCATATTGGAGAAGACCGCTTGGGTGGTGCCGCTCTGCCAGAGTGTGCCCAAGGTCCCGTCGCTGCGCAGGAAGAGCGAGACCAGGAGGTCGCCGTTGTCCCACTGGTTCTGGATGCTGGTGAAGGTGCCGGTGCCCATGGGACTGGACGCACTCAGAGTGTCGGCCGCCCCCAAAGTCACGTTGCCGCTCGCTGCCTGGTAGCTGATGAACATGCTGCCGGTGGCAGAGGCCGGGACGGTAAACAGCAGCGGTAGCTGGTTGATGTCGTCGACCCGCGCGGCGACGCCGAAGGCCACAGGAGTGCCGTTATAGAACAGCAGCGCCGCCTCGGCTGAGTTGATCCCATCGCTGCCCTCCCCGATGCCTAAGCCGAAGCCGATCCCCAGAGAGCCGACCGAACCGCTGCCGAAGGACATGGCGAAACCGATCGCCAGTGCGAAGTCGGCGTCCGGGCTGAAGGCATAGCCCAGGCTGGAGGCGCCGGGGATTTTGCCGTTGACGCCTTCTGGTAGCCGATAATGCAGGTCTGCCGGGTCCTGCACCTGGGTCCAGGTCTGGAAGTTGGTGAGACCGGCCCGGGCCGGCCACGGCATCAAGCCCAAGGCACTGAGTGCAAGGAGTGACATGGCGCCGGTGCGCCATGGGTGGTTCAACCTGGAAAGAGTAGTTCTTACGCCAAGACGCCAAGCTCGCCAAGGAATTTCCAGGCGTTGTCGAAGTAATTTTTCTCACCCATCGGGAGATCCGGATGCTGCGCAGATCCCTTCGTTTTTTCTTGGCGTCTTGGCGTAAGCAATTGCCGGATTGTGGTCCAAACGCATCATGTCGTGTCCCGGTGTTGGTGTTCGCGATCGGTTTCTACTGGCCCCGAATTTTCCTGGAGTCCGTGCGCTCGGACAAGCCGCGCGGCGCGCTCAGGGTGCCAGGCGCTCCACCGTCCAGTCCGCACCCGCGGCGCGCCGGAAGCGAAAGCGGTCGTGTAGCCGACAGTCGCGCCCCTGCCAGAACTCGATCTGCGTGGGCTCCACCCGGTAGCCGCCCCAAAAATCCGGCAGCGGGATCTCTCCCTCGGCAAAGCGCCGCTGCATCGCCGCCACCTCCTGCTCCAGCAGGGAGCGGGAACTGATGACCCGGCTCTGGGGCGAGGCCCAGGCCCCGATCTGGCTACCGCGCGGGCGGGTGGCGAAGTACCGCAGCGACTCCGTGGTAGAGATACGCCGGGCGCTGCCAGTGATGTGCACCTGACGGGCCAGGGCAACCCAGGGGAACAGCAGTGCGACCCGCGGGTTGGCCTCGATCTGGTGTGACTTGCTGCTGTCGTAGTTGGTGAAGAAGACGAACCCCGCCCGGTCGTAGAGCTTGAGCAGCACGGTGCGCAGGTAGGGCTGGCCGTCGGCATCGACCGTCGCCAGGCTCATGGCGTTGGGCTCCGGCAGGTCCTGGTCGAGGGCGTCCTCGTACCAGTGCTGGAACTGGAGCACGGGGTCCGGGTTCAGGTCCGCCTCGCTCAGACCCTGGGCCATGGCGGCGGTGCGGAAGGCTTCCGGGTTTACATTCATCGCGTGGGGTCCTGTGGCTGGAGGCGGGGGGTCTTGGGCGCTCCGGGGCGGTCTGCGACCTTGCCGCCGTAGTGTTCAACCGCCAATCATCGACTTCTGCACCAACTCATGGCAACACAAATACTTACTATTAGTAGAATTCGTTCGTCAAATGCCCCCCGGCCCGGTAATTTGCGTGGATAAGACCGAGATATTTGGTCGGTAAATAAGAACCTGTAGTTTCCGGCTTTTCCAGGGGGGGCACCGGAGGGGCGGGGGGTAGCGGTGAGGGGATTTTCGAGGGGTTTGCGGAGATCTACGCAAACCTCTACGAAAACTCCCGACCCCCAAGTGTTTGGCCCTGCGAGGGTTTCAGAACCAGGAAACTTCACTAAAAACAAAGCCATCGCTACGACGCAGCGGGACCTGCCGAGGACAAGGCGAGGCAGGCAGCTTCCGGTTTTTCCACCACTTCAAGAGAGTTACCACATGACCCGCGACAAACAAATAAAGACTCTGGAAATCAATGCCCTGGAAATTGATTGGGCAGAGAACCCGCGTTGGACGGATGTGAAGCGCGGCTACAAGGCTGCCGACGTGGTGCGTCTGCGCGGTAGTGTCCAACTCGAGCACACGCTCGCACAGCGCGGTGCGGAGCGGTTGTGGGAACTGGTACGCGGCGGCTCGAAGAAGGGCTATGTCAACTGCATGGGCGCCATCACCGCTGGTCAGGCGATGCAGCAGGCCAAGGCTGGGATCGAGGCCATCTATCTCTCCGGCTGGCAGGTGGCCGCGGACGGCAACACCTCCGAGACCATGTACCCGGACCAGTCGCTCTATGCGTATGACTCGGTGCCGACCATGGTGCGGCGCATCAACAACACCTTCAAGCGGGCCGACGAGATTCAGTGGTCACGCGGCATCGGCCCCGGTGACAAGGATTTCATCGACTACTTCCTGCCCATCGTGGCAGATGCCGAGGCCGGCTTCGGCGGCGTGCTCAACGCCTTCGAGCTGATGAAGAACATGATCGTCGCCGGGGCCGCCGGGGTTCATTTCGAGGACCAGCTCGCCGCCGTCAAGAAGTGTGGCCACATGGGCGGCAAGGTCCTCGTGCCCACTCGCGAGGCGATCGAGAAGCTGATCGCCGCGCGCCTGGCCTCCGACGTCATGGGCGTGCCCACGCTGCTCTTGGCCCGTACCGACGCCAAGGCCGCCAACCTCCTGACCAACGATGTCGACCCCAACGACAAGCCCTTCCTCACCGGTGCCCGCTCCGACGAGGGCTTCTACGTGGTGAGGAACGGCGGTGAGCAGGCGATCAGCCGCGGCCTCGCCTATGCCCCCTATGCGGATCTGGTGTGGTGTGAGACTGAGACCCCGGACCTGGGCTTTGCCAAGGAGTTCGCCGATGAGCTGCTCAAGGCCAACCCCAACAAGCTGTTGGCCTATAACTGCTCGCCCTCCTTCAACTGGAAGAAGAACCTGAACGACAAGGAGATCGCTAGCTTTCAGGAGGGCCTAGCCGATCTGGGTTACAAGTACCAGTTCATCACCCTGGCCGGCATCCACAACATGTGGTACAATATGTTCGACCTAGCCTATGACTATGCCCGCGGCCAGGGCATGAAGCACTATGTCGAGAAGGTCCAGGAGCGCGAGTTTGAAGCCCGCGAGCGCGGCTACACCTTCGTTTCTCATCAACAGGAGGTCGGTGTCGGCTATTTCGACGACGTGACCACCGTCATCCAGGGCGGCCACTCCTCGGTCACCGCATTCACCGGGTCGACAGAAGAAGAGCAATTCCACTGATCTGATCGGTGCCGGCCAGGGACGGCCGGAGAGTTCAAAGCAGGACTGGGCCTTTGCTTGGTACTGCTTTTTTGTGCGCTACTGGCGGCAGGACTGGCCCTGGGCACCGCGGTGTGCCGATATGCACCTTCGTCTAGCAACGCTATGGAAATCCTAATGCCATTTCCGGGAGTATGCCGTAAACTCACTAGTACCTCGCGATGGAATAATTCTGATTACTTCCGATTAGGCAGCCAGCTAGCTGCTTTCCCTGGTATGTTCAACGGAAAGGCTTAGTCATCATCTCATTGAAGTAGTAAATGAATTTTTTGATCTTATCGCATAGATCTTCGACCGAAATAAAATTTCTTCGTCGAATAACTTTTCGGGCAAGATCGAGAACAAAATTTCAAACTGATTCAGCCATGAACAGTGTTTAGGCGTGAAATGAAAGACGATGCGATGCGTG
>JADNEJ010000280.1 GCA_016292295.1 Candidatus Thiodictyon intracellulare | reverse complement strand
CTTTAAGAAAAAAATTCTGTATAACAAGTATTACGAATCATTTGACGGGTTTCGCGAAGCCTACGCAGACTTCTTCAGCAACCCGAGTGAATACCAGGGCGACTTGCGCTCCTTGCTGACGGAGAAATTTGAAATAACCGGTCAGTGAGGAAACAGAAAATTTGGCATTAGCTGAGTATACACTGTTGATGCCCTGCCTGCCTTCCCCTGCGTGTCCCCGCGTGCCACGGCCACTGGCGGGTGCCGCCTGACCGCGACGAGCGGCCGCCGCAACCCCTTGCTCAGCGCACGTGCCGGCACCGCCGTGGCGTCACGCGCGGGGCCGTCGCTCGACTGCAAAAATGGCCAAAGTCGAGAATCTATGCGATAAAATCAACAAATTCATCGACTACTTCAATGAGACGATGGTTAAGCCTTTCCGCTTGACATACCAGAGCAAGCCGCTGGCAGCCTAGTCGAAAGTGGTACGAGCGATTCCATCGCGAGGTACTAGTTCACGGACTCAGGTTTATTTCGCTGAAATTTCAACAGATCAATGATTCCGAGGCTTATTCAGATCACTGACCAAGGAAATAGTCTTTCTACGGCCGCGGGACCAGGCGCTGCGCGTCCATCACCATCAGCCCATCGTGCCAGTCCAGGTGGTGCAGGGCGCGCCAGCCGCCGCTCGCCGTTGCGCTCGCCTGCCGGATGGGCCGCTCGCGAAAGCGCTCGGGGGTCAGTTCCAGGACCTCGTTGAGCACCAGACCATAGCCGTAGCGGGGCACCGAGACCTGGGCCGGGCGCAGCAGCCGGCCCGACTGGTCGACGAAGACCCGGCCCGCAGGGCGCGCGCCGACATAGTCGCGCATCAGTGGGTTGCCGGTATGGGGGATCCAGCGGTCACTGAGCGGGGAGTCGGCGTGGAAGGCGAAGAGTGAGTCGTTGATCCGGGCCCGGCCCAGGCGGGCGCTGCAGAAGAGCCACCAGCGGCCTTGGTGCTCGAACAGGGTGGCATCGGCCGCCTGGAGACCGTCTAGCAGGGTGCCGGCCCGGGTCCAACCGAAGGGGAAGCGGTGACAGCGGTAGAGGTCGACCCGGCGCGCGGCGGCGGACTCGGGGACCATGTAAAGGTTGCCTTGGAAGCTGAATAGGAAGGGGTAGGAGAGGTGGCGGTCCTCGTCCAAGACCGGCACCGCCTGCCCCAGGGGGTTCAGATTCGCCCCGAGCTCCAGGGCGCTGATCCGCCCGAGCCCGGTATGGAAGAGGTATTCCTCCATGAAGATGAGGCGTCGCCCGGCCTGCGACCAGGCGAAGGGGTCGGCCCAGAAGCAATTGGCCGGGGGATAGAGCGGGATCAGGCCTGCCGGGTCTGGGGTGCACCAGGCGTTGCGTTCACGTTGGCCGGCGAGTAGAAACCACTGGGGCGAGTGGGTCCGTTCGTCGCGTTCATCGCGGCGCTTCTGCCAGGCGCGGGCGAGGCGCTGATGGACCTGTCGCAGCGCTTTCATCCGCCGTCACCGTCGCCCTGGGTGACATAGACCCCGGCGCCGGCCGGCGGGAGAGCGCGGACCAGGAGCGGCTGGGCCCGGCCGGACTTAGTGAGCCGCGGGCTGAAGCCCATGGACCCCAGGTAGGCCGCGATCCCGTCCCCGCAAGCGAAGGTCTCCACCCGTTCTACCCGCTGTTCGCGCAGTCGGTGCAAGGCGCCGCCGATCAGGGCGCGGATCGCCTCGGTGTCCCCCGGCGCGGTCAGTAGGTCCACGAGCTTGGCCCAGCGCCGCCGCCCCTTGTCATAGGTGAGCAGCACGCAATAGCCGCGCAGCCACTCCCCGTTGCCGGTTGTGATGACCTGATAGTCGCTGAGCGGATGGCGGCGATATCGCCAGTTCAGTGTCGCGGCATCGCGCCGACAGATCGCCGAGTACCGGCCCCTGACCTCCTCCCAGAGGCGATCGAAACGCCCGTCGAATCCTCCCGCCAGCACCTCAAGCGGCAGCCGGGGCCGGGGGCTAAGCGGCAGACCCAGGTCGGCCGCGGCGCCGACCAGGCGGCCGAGTGCAGCGCCTAGGGACCGTTGCAGGGTATGCCGCAGCGAGACCCGCCGATGCATGGACCCGCTGCCCGCGGCGGCCGTGAAGCCGAGCCGCTCGAGGATCGTCGTCATGGGGTCGGAAATGTGCTTGCCGAGTTGGATCGGACTCGCGGCGGGGTGGTCGAACAGGGCTGCGGCAAGACCCCGCGAGAGGTCAGGTCCGGCGCCCGGGGGCTGGCGCCGGTGCTCCCTGAGGGCCTGGCGCGTCAGGCCCCAGTGCACCAGCACATCCACTAACCAGCAGGCGCTCACGGGTTCCCCGCCGAGATACAGCCCCGCGGGGATAGTGCCCAGGTTGCCGATGATCTCGCCGCGCCACTGCGCGACGATCCCCCGATACCCCTGGGTCGGCAGGCGCGGGTCCTGGTGCCACTGCCAGTCCCACAGGCGCTCGGCACGCGCCGCTGGTTTGGGCCCGAAGACCTCGGCGATGCGCGCGATGATCTGGGGGCGGTCGGCGTCGGTGGCGGGTCTGATCTGGATCATGGGTGAGTACGATCGTGGCCCAACGGGGTCACACATACCAGCCCAGGGCAACGCCCTGGGTGGACAGTTGTATCTAAGTTCAGCCCTGAAGGGGCGCGACATAGGAGGATGGGTTCTATGTCACGTCCTTTTAGGGCTGATGGCCTGTAACGCGCAATCCCAGGGCGTTGCCCTGGGCTGGTATATCGCGCCCCTTCGGGGCTTCAGCTCCTCGCGAGATCATACAGAGACAGGCACGGAAATAGGAATGTCCATCGACATAGGAATCACCCCTCCCGGCCACCGACCCCCAACAGCCGCCCCAGCAGGTCTTGATAGATTTGCGCCAGGGCGTCCAGGTCCGTCACCGCGACACACTCGTCCGCCTGGTGGATACTGGCGTTGAGCGGGCCGAACTCGACCACCTGGGCGCCGGTGGGGGCGATGAAGCGCCCGTCGGAGGTGCCGCCGCTGGTCGAGGTCTCGGTGTCGATACCCGTGATCTTGGTGATCGCCGCACGGGTGGCGGCCACCAGTTCTCCCTCCAGGGTCAGGAATGGGTGGCCGGAGAGGCGCCAGGTCAGGTCGTAGGCGAAGCCGCCGGTGTCTAAAATGGCACGCACGCGCTGCGCGATGACCTCCGGGGTCAATTCGGTGGAGAAGCGCAGGTTGAACCCGGCGCTCAGATGGCCGGCAATCACGTTGTCCGCGCCCGTGCCCATGGTCAGGTTGACGATCTGCAGGCTGGTCGGCGGGAACTGGGCGTTGCCCTGGTCCCAGGTCTCGGCGCACAGAGCGGCCAGAGCCGGAGCGGCGGCGTGGAATGGGTTCTTGGCGATCTGTGGGTAGGCGACATGGCCCTGCTTGCCGTGCACCGTCAGGAGTCCGGTCAGGCTGCCGCGGCGGCCGACCTTGATCTGGTCGCCCAGCCGGTCCCGGCACGAGGGTTCTCCGACCAGGCACCAGTCGATGTTCTCGCCCCGCTGCTGGAGACGCTCCACCACCTTGACGGTGCCCTCGGTGGCGATGCCTTCCTCGTCGCTGGTGATGAGCAAGGCGATGGAGCCCCGATGGTTCGGGTAGGCGGCGACGAATCTTTCTACGGCGGTGACCATGGCCGCGATGGAGCCCTTCATGTCCGCGGCGCCGCGGCCGTAGAGCATCCCGTCGCGGATCTGCGGTTCAAAGGGGTCGCCCGCCCAGTCGGCGACCGGCCCGGTCGGCACCACGTCGGTGTGGCCGGCGAAGCAGAATAGGGGGCCGGCCTGGCCCCGCCGTGCCCAGAGGTTGCTGACGGCACCGAACGGCATGGGCTCGATCCGGAAGCCGATGGCGGCGAGCCGGGCGGCCAGCAGGACCTGGCAGCCCGCATCGGCGGGGGTGAGTGAAGGCCGGCGGATCAGTTCGCGGGCGAGTTCAAGGGTCGCAGACATCAGTCGCGCAGCTCCGCATAGGTGGACTCGGAGAACCCGAGCAGGCGTGCAGTGCTGGTGTCGAGCAGCGGACGGCGGATCACGGTGGGGTGCTCCAGCATGACGCGAATGGCGGATTCCTGGTCGATCTCGTCGCGCACGGCCGGCGGGAGTTTGCGCCAGGTCGTACCCCGGCCGGGGCCTTGATCATAATTCCGCCCACCTTGTTCAGTCCCGGCGTCGCAGATCCCTTTCAGAACATTGTCTTGCGCGCGCAAACCCACATGGGCCGGCCGGCCTTGGGCGGATT
>JADNEJ010000542.1 GCA_016292295.1 Candidatus Thiodictyon intracellulare | reverse complement strand
CCCTGGAGGTCGCCGACCGTGTGGTGCTGATAAACCGCGGGCGGGTCGAACAGGTTGGGACCCCAGACCAGGTCTATGAGCACCCGGCCAGCCCCTTTGTCTACAGTTTTTTAGGCGCGGCAAACGTCTTTCACGGTCGGATCGAGGGCGCCCACGTCCGCGTGGGCGAGTCGACCCTGCCTCATGACGGGAGCAACGCCGTCCATGGGACTGAGGTGGTCAGCTTCGCGCACGCCCACGAACTGGATATTGTCACCGATCTGCATGCCCCCAATGGGCTGGACGCCCTGGTGCGGCGGGTGTTTGCCTTCGGCGGCAGCGCCCGGGTGGAACTGGACGGTGTCGAGGAGGCCCCGGCAGGGGACGGCCCGAGCCACTACGAGGTCCTGCTGCCGCGGGAACGGGCGCACACGCTGACTCAGGGCCAGCGGGTGCGCTTGGTGCCCGCGCCGCTGCGGGTGTTCCAACGCGAGGCGGCCTGAGATGAACTTCCAACAGTTACGCATCCTGCGCGCCACGGTGCGAAACAATTTTAATCTTACCGAGGTGGCTAGCGCACTCTTCACTGCCCAGTCCGGCGTGTCAAAACACATCAAGGATTTGGAGGACGAGTTGGGGGTGGAGATCTTCGTGCGCCGCGGCAAGCGCCTGCTGGGACTGACCGAGCCCGGTAAGGAACTGCTGCCGATCGTGGAGCGCATCCTGCTCGATACCAGCAATATCCAGCGTCTGGGGGAGCAGTTCGCCCAGCGCGATGAGGGGCGCCTGGTCATCGCCGCCACCCATACCCAGGCGCGCTACGCCCTGCCGCCGATCGTGGCCGGTTTCAAACAGGAACTCCCCAAGGTACACCTGGAACTGCGCCAATGCGGCCCCCGGGATGTCGTCGCCCTGTTGCGGGCGGGGGAGGTCGACATAGGGCTCGCCACCGAGGCGGTGGGCGACGACGAGGACCTGGTGAGTTTCCCCTTTTATTCCTGGCATCACGCGGCGATCGTCCCCGACGAGCATCCGCTCACGAGCCTGGAACCAGTCACGCTAGAGGCCCTGGCCGACTATCCTCTCATCACCTATCACGAGGGCTACACCGGCCGCGGCCGTATCGACGCCGCCTTCTCCGCCGCGGGGTTGGCACCACACCTCGTCATATCTGCACTCGACGCCGATGTCATCAAGTCCTATGTGGAACTCGGGCTGGGGGTGGGCATCATCGCCGCCATGGCCTTTCATCCGGTACGCGATGCTGGCTTGCGGCTGCTGTCCTGCGAGCGGCTCTTCGCCGCCAATACCACCCGCATTGCCCTACGCCGCGGCCAGTATCTGCGTGATTATGCCATTCGCTTCGTCACCTGCTGCGCCCCGGCACTCACCGCGAAGCAGGTGAACGAGGCGGTGTTTCCCAAGATCGCCAACGATTAAACCAGGCCGGGAAGAATGCCACTATGCCACTGTCCAGCACGCTGATCGTTCCGAGATTCCACGGCAGTGGTCCCAAGCACTGGCAAACCTGGATGAAATCCCGAGTGAGCGGTGTCCGGCGGGTAGCGGAGATCGACTGGGAGGCGCCGGTCCAGGACACCTGAGCCGCGGCGGTGCGCCGCGAGGTCCGGCGCTCGCCCGGTCCGCTCTGGCTGGTGGCGCACAGCTTCGGCTGTCTCGCCACACTCGCCGCCGTCGAAGGCCTGGGGCCGCGTATTGCCGGGGCCATGCTCGTGGCACCGGCGGACCCGGGGCGTTTCTCGCCGCTCGGGCTGCATGCGAACGGACCCGCCGCAGCCGGCACCCTGGCCGCGGTCCTCCCCAGGCAGGACCTGGGTTTTCCCAGTCTCGTCGTGGCGAGCAGCAACGATCCTTGGATGACGATCCGAAAATTGCGGGGTTTGACGCAGGCCTGGGGTAGCCGTCTCATCGGCATCGGCCATGCCGGGCATATCAACACCGAATCCGGCTTCGGTCCCTGGCCCGCCGGGCTTGACTGCTGCACCTGTTGCAGCGCACGACGCGCCCGGCGTCTGCAGAGTCCCGCGGGCGGCTCGATCCGCGAGCGGCCGCCGGCAGCGCCGCGCCGCGGGTCGACGATTAGCATCGCTTCTGCATTCGATCGCAGGATCGCTTGGTTCGTCGCCAACTGTAAAGGCAATACCCTGGCGACCGGTGGACGCACCTACCAAAAACCTACCAAAATCCGCCAAAAGCCGGCCGGCCCATGTGGGTTTGCGCGCGCAAGACCATGTTCTGCAAGGGAGCGGCGACGCCGGGAGTGAATGAATAAGGTAGGTGGAATTATGATTAAGGCTCGCTGAGTCACCTGGCTTGATTCGCGCCTATTCGCGCCCAGTTGCGGCTAATGCCTTTTCTGATTTTCTTAGAGCCCCGGAGGCCCTGATGTCCAGTTGGTTCCCAGACAACGCCCGCTCCATCGGTCACACCCCGCTCGTGCGGCTCAACCGCGTCGTCGGTGACGGCGCGGCGGCGACCATCCTCGCCAAGATCGAGGGGCGCAATCCGGCCTATTCGGTCAAGTGCCGGATTGGCGCCGCCATGGTCTGGGACGCCGAAGAACGCGGCCTGCTCGAGCCCGGCAAGGAACTGATCGAGCCCACCAGCGGCAACACCGGCATTGCGCTCGCCTTCGTCGCCGCGGCGCGGGGGATCCCGCTGACGCTCACCATGCCCGAGACCATGAGCATCGAGCGGCGCAAGCTCCTGCTGGCCTACGGGGCCAAACTGGTACTGACCGAGGGTGCCCGCGGGATGAGCGGCGCCATTGCCAAGGCCGAGGAGATCGCCGCGTCCGACCCCGCGCGCTATGTCCTGTTGCAGCAGTTCAAGAATCCCGCCAATCCGGCGATTCATGAAGCGACCACGGGTCCCGAGATCTGGGACGCGACCGACGGCAAGGTGGACATCTTTGTGTCCGGGGTGGGGACGGGCGGGACCATCACGGGGGTCACGCGCTATCTCAAGCACACCCGCAACGCGCCGGTGTTCGCGGTCGCGGTGGAACCGGCCGCAAGCCCCGTGCTGTCGCAGGCCCGCGTCGGGGAGCCGCTCAAGCCCGGCCCGCACAAAATTCAGGGGATCGGTGCCGGCTTCATCCCGGACGTGCTCGACCTCTCGCTGGTGGACGCCATCGAGACGGTCAGCAATGAGGACGCCATCCTCTTTGCCCGCCGCCTGGCGCGCGAGGAGGGCATCCTTGCCGGCATCTCCTGCGGGGCAGCGACCGCGGTGGCGGTGCGCCTGGCGCAGCGCCAGGAGCACGCGGGCAAGAGCATCGTCATGGTGTTGCCGGACTCCGGTGAGCGCTACCTCTCGTCCGTCCTATTCGAGGGGACCTTCGACGCTCAAGGGCTGCCGTTGTGATCGGGCTCACTCCAACCTACCCGAGGCCCTGCAACCAAATTTTCAAATAGTCTATATTGATTTTCTGAGGCTCTGTGCTATACGCCTCTCATATGAGATTCCTGCCGAGAGTTTTGGTAAACTGCCTTCATCCAGACTTTGGCCATTTTTGCAGTCGGGTGACGGCCCCGCGCGTGACGCCACGGTGGTGCCGACGCGTGCCCTGAGCAGGAGGGTTGCGGCGGCCGCTCGTCGCGGCCAGGCGGCACCCGCCAGTGGCCGTGGCACGCGGGGACACGCAGGGGAAGGCAGGCTGGGCATCAACAGTGTATGTTCCGAGGTCGACCAAAACACCGGACGTACCCAGGGATGCCCTTCCTTCCAGCCTCGATTGTACTGACGCTGCTGCCCTTTGCGCCGCTGTTCACCGCGCCGACTTGGCGCCATGTGCAGGTCTTGGTGATCGGCATGCTGCTGGCCCAAGGCCCGCGCACGGTGGCCGCGGCCCTGCGGCTGGCGCACGAGCCCCGGTTTGAGTATGACCACCGGGTCCTGAGTCGGGGGCGCAGGGGTCGCAGACCCTGCTGGAACTGCTGATGGCGCTGCTGCTGCCCGGCTGGCCGATTCTGGTGGTGGTGGACGAGACTTTGGAGCGGCGCAAGGGCGCGTGCGTTGCCGCCAAGGGGATGTACCGCCATGCGGTACGTTCGAGCAAAAGCCGCGCGGTGATCTGTCTGGGCCTGCAATGGGTCTGCATGGCGTTGATCGTCCCCTTGTCCTGGAGCCGGCGGCCCTGGGCGTTGCCGTTCCTGACCTTGCTGGCGCCTTCGCAACGGGCCAACGTCGCGGCGGGGAAGGCGCATCGGACCATCATCGACTGGACCGTCGTCATGGTGCGGCTGGTGGCGCGCGGGCTCACGCGCCG
>JADNEJ010000416.1 GCA_016292295.1 Candidatus Thiodictyon intracellulare | reverse complement strand
TACCGCGCTCTAGCCATCCAGGGGCACCGCGGCCAAGAGGCCGTGGACCGGGCCCGGCAGGTGCATGGTGCCGGCGCTCGGCAAGGCGTTATTAGATCGTCGCCGGACCCAGCAGCAGCGAGTGACCCTGCATCTGCTTCGGGATGGGTAGGCCCATGAGTTGCAGCACCGTCGGCGCTATAGCGTCCAGGCCGCCGCCGGTAGACAGCCGCCACTGGGTCTCGTCGGCGACCAGGCAGGGCACCGGATAGACGGTGTGCTGAGTGTGGGGCTCCCCGCTCGCCGGGTCGATCATCTCGTCGCAGTTGCCGTGGTCGGCTGTGAGGATGATGGAATAGCCCGCGGCGCGGGCCGCGTCCATGACCCGTCCGGCCTCCCGGTCGAGCACCCGCACCGCCTCGATCACTGCCTCGCGCACCGCGGTGTGACCCACCATGTCGCCGTTGGCGAAGTTGACCACGATGAAGGGGAAGTTCCTGCTCTCCAGTGCCGCGATGGTCGTAGCAGCGACCGCGAGAGCGCTCATCTCCGGCTGCAGGTCGTAGGTGGCGACCTTGGGCGAGGGGATCAGGCCGCGCTCCTCACCGGGGAAGGGGTCGCCCCGCCCGCCGTTGAAGAAGAAGGTCACGTGGGCGTATTTCTCGGTCTCGGCGCAGTGGAACTGGGGGATGCCGGCGTCGCTCAAGACCTGACCCAGGGTGATGCGAGGGATATCGTGGTCGAAGGCAAAGGGCAGGCCGTAGGTATCGTCGTATTCCATGATGCAGGTGACCTTCACCCCGGTGACGCCGCGCCGTCGGAACGGCTTGAAGTCGGGCCGGAAGAAGGCCTCTACCATCTGGCGCGGGCGGTCCTTGCGGAAGTTGAAGTGGATGACCTGATCGCCGTCGCGAATCAGCTCGCCGCCGGCGATGATGGTGGGGCGGATAAACTCGTCATCCTCGCCCGCTGCATAGGCCTGGTCGATCCCGGCACGGGCGTCGGCGGCGTGGCGCCCCTCCCCGTCCACCAGGCCGCGCCAGGCGATCTCGGTGCGCTCCCAACGCTGGTCGCGGTCCATGGCGTAATAGCGCCCGGTGACAGTGGCGATGGCCCCATCGGCGGCCGCCAGGGCCTCCTCCACCGGGGCGAGGAAAGTCTTGGCAGACCGCGGCGGGGTGTCACGCCCATCGGTAAAGACGTGGACCATGGGCCGCACACCCTCGCGTCGGCACAGTTCGATCAAGGCGACGAGTTGGTGCACATGGCTGTGCACGCCCCCGTCCGAGACCAGTCCCATGAGGTGGACGGGGTGGCCCGCGGCGGCGGCGCCGCGAGCGGCGGCGGTCAGGACCGGGTTCTCAAAGAAGCTGCCGTCGGCGATGGCGGCGTCGATCAGGACCAGGTCCTGCTTAACCACGCAGCCGGAGCCCAGGCTCATGTGCCCGACCTCCGAGTTGCCCATCTGCCCGTCCGGCAGGCCCACGGCGAGCCCCGAGGCCTGCAGGGCGCAATGGGGGAAGTGCGCAAAATAATCATCGAGCTTGGGCGTCTGCGCGATGGCGATGGCGTTGTTGGCCTTACTCGGGTTGAGGCCGAAGCCATCAAGAACGATCAGAATCACCGGTCGGCGCGGGGCTTGGGTTAAGGGAGTGCTCATGGTGTCGCTCGCAAAGTGTTGATCCATCGGTTAGGGTGACCGCCGGTGCGCGGAGTCTTCGGTGGCGCGGCCCGCGGACCAGGCGGGCAGGCGCCGGGGTTGCCAATTTAGTGGGTTGGAATGGCGTGGTGGGGCAAAGTTTCGCCCCTGCCCCGGGCGACGATATGGGACTATCGGCAGTCGCCTTCCAGCCGTGCCCGGGGCGGCCGCGGACAGCGCCGCTCAGCGGCCGCTCGGGACCACGGGAAACTTGGCCGGTTCTGCCGTAACATGCAGACCTTATCATGGCGGGGCGCGACGGCGGCACGGTCGTGACCCTGGGCAGGTCCGGTCCGTGCTAACACCGGCGACCGGGCATTGGGCGGCATCACCAAACGAGCCCGGATCACGGGCACCTGGAGGAGATATGAAGACTGCTCGCAGCAACACCGATCGTATCATTGCCTTTGTCATGGCCGGCGGCCAGGGGGCGCGACTGCAACCCCTGACGGCGGCGCGCTCCAAACCCTCAGTGCCCTTCGGCTCGCGCTACCGCATCGTCGACTTCGTACTCAGCAATCTGGTCAACTCCCAGATCCAGACCATCTATCTGCTGGTTCAGTACAAATCCCAATCCTTGATCGAGCATGTGCGCAAGGCCTGGACCATCTCGCCCCTGCTCCAGAATCAGTACGTCACCGTAGTGCCGCCCCAGATGCGCTACGGCGAGCACTGGTTCCAGGGTACCGCGGACGCGATCCACCAGAATATCAACTTGATCGAGGAGCATCGCCCAGACCTGGTGGTGATCTTCGGCGCCGATCACATCTACCGTATGGACATCCGCCAGATGGTCGATTTCCACCGGGAGAGCGAGGCGGACGTGACCATCGCCGCTCTGCCGGTGCCGCTGAAGGATGCCCAGAGCTTCGGGGTCATCGCCGCCGAGGCCAACGGGCACATCCATGCCTTCGAGGAAAAGCCGGCCAATCCTACCCCTCTGGCCTCTGACCCCACCCAGGCATTCGCCTCCATGGGCAACTATGTCTTCAAGACTGAGGTCCTGCTCAAGGCACTGCGCGACAGCAAGGACGCGAGCGAGACCGACTTCGGCCAGCATGTCCTGCCGCGCCTGCTACGCACCCACCGGCTGTTCGCCTACGATTTTGCCACCAATGCGATACCGCGCATCCAGCCCTATGAAGACCAGGTCTATTGGCGGGACCTAGGCACCATCGACGCCTATTTCGAGGCCCATCAGGACGTACTCGGCGTAGAACCGGTCTTCGACATGTTCAACCCCGAATGGCCAATCTACTCCAGCAACTATCAGGGTCCGGTGGCGCGCATCCAGGGCGGTGAAATCAAGAACAGCCTGCTCGGGGCGGCCTCGGTAGTCCACGCGGGCGCGCGTATCACCGACTCCATCATCCGGCGCGAGACGGTGATCGAGCAGGACGTGGTGCTGGAGAATTGCGTGGTCATGGACTATTGCCGGATATCGCGCGGGACCCACCTGCGCAACGTCATCGTGGACCGTCACAACCTCATCGAGCCCGGGGAGGCGATTGGCTTCGATGCGGAGAAGGACGGCCTGCGCTTCACCGTCACCCCGGGCGGCGTCACCGTCATCCCCGCCGGCCGCGTGAGCTACTTTGCCCGAGATGTTCACGGTTCCCGGCGTGGAGGGTACGGGGAGTAAGAATAGCGCTGAGCATCACCCGTTACCAGGCTATGAGGCTGGACAACATCATCGTAGGTTGGGCTGAGGAACGAGGCCCAACGAGTTGTCCAGCATAAGACGCATAAATGTCGGGGTTCGTTCCTCACCGCAACCTCACGGCATTGCGGATTTTTCGGGTCAGGGCGGAATACTTGCCCAATCTCGGCACTTGGTAACGCCAGCCCCCGAAGCCCTGCTGCCCTACGGCGCCACTTGCCGCCATCGATCGGGCGTTGCGCGCCTCCCCGCCACCCGGCAGCATGCCCCGCTCAAACCCCCACCTCCGGCTGACAATTGACCAGCAGTCATTTATATTCTCATTAAATGACCCTGAGTCAGTTATAGACCGAGCCACGGGAGTGAGTCGACATGGCCATGCGCCAGCGTGCCATCCAGGCTGAAGACAAGCAGGAGCGCCGCGACGCCATCCTCGACGCAGCCGAACAGGTGCTCGCGGATGCGCCCGAACGCGTCGCGCGCGTGGCCGATGTTGCCGGCCGTGCGGGGCTGACGAAGGGGACCGTGTACCTGTATTTCCCGAGTAAAGAGGAACTCCTGCTCGCGGTGCATGAGCGCCTGGTCGACGGCTTTTTTCGCGACCTGATCGCCTTCGTGGAGTCGGAACCTAGTGTGGGTTTCGACGCCGTGTTCGCCCTGGCCCGCACCCATCTGATCGATCCACCGCTCTTCCTGTCGCTCGCGGGGCGCTGCTCCGGGCTAATGGCGTATAACCTCGCACCCGCGTCCGTACTCGCCTTCAAACAGCGAATGGCCGCCCGCATGAAACGTGCCGGCACCGGGATCGAACGTCATTTTCTCGTGCCGACCGCGACCCAGGGGCCGACGCCCGGCCGCGGGGTGGCCATACTGCACCGCAGCTACGCGCTGACCCTCGGGCTCTGGCAGATGTCGGCCGCTGCCAGCGGCGA
>JADNEJ010000050.1 GCA_016292295.1 Candidatus Thiodictyon intracellulare | reverse complement strand
GTGTACCGGACCCGCCGCCCCGACGGGGCCCCGAAGTCCGACAGGCTGCTAGCGTGTAATGAGGACCGGATCTCCCGGACGCAAGCGCGAGAACAGGAATTGGGCGTCCGGCCCGCGCAACCGCACGCAGCCGTGGGAGGCGGCGTAGCCCGGCAGTCGGCCCTGGTGGATGAAATAATTGCTGCGGAACTGGATCGCATAGGGCATAGACGCCGGCCGCCCGTCGTAGCCGGCATAACGGCTGGAGACCTTATGACGCTGCTTGCTCAAGACCTGGAAGGAACCCGCCGGGGTTCCGTAGCCCCGCTTACCGGAGGATACCGGACCGGCGCGCAGCACCTGTCCGCTCTCCGCATAGGTGAAGCGCTGCGACTCCAGATGGATACTGAGCCGGCGCGACGGACCAGAGGGCGGAGGCGGCTCCTTCTTGACGGGCGCCGGCGGCTCTCCAAACGCCGGCCCGACCGCGCCCGCCTGATCGGAGGCGCCGTGCGGCGTTGCGGTCGCGGTCGCCGCGGAGTCGGCCGGCGTGTTCGTGGGAGCGTCCGCGAGCCAGGTATCCCCGGGTGGGGCCACGACCGGTGCAGGCGGGCTGGCCACGGGGGTCCCGAAGTGGTTTTGGGCCAGACCCTCTGCCAGGGACAAGGTGGCGACCAGCAGGGCGGTAGCCAAGCGGACGCGAAACCAATTAATGTATTTCATCACCACACCCGCGTAATCGTCGAACAGCGGGTCACTGATACCAGAGCCAGTCCGTCGCACTTTTCCTGGGCGATCGAAGGGATCGCGATGGTGCCGCGGCAAGGTCTCGACGCAGGTGACATGGTCCAACCCGATCGGCAGAAGCTGGAAATTGTTGGGGGTCAGGTGCTGCTGGAAATAACGCTGGACGAACACGGTGAGTTTGAGCCTTCCGGTGCCGACCTTGATCGCCATCTCGGCCTTGATCACAAATCCGCCCAAGGCCGGCCGGCCCATATGGGGTTGCGCGTGCAAGACCATGTTCTGCAATGGAGCGGCGACGCAGGGACTGAACAAGGTGGGCGGAATTATGATCAAGGCCCGCCATCTCCCAGGCGGAAATCAGGCTGACGAGGCAATCATTGCCCTCGTCCGCGATCTGGCGCTGGGCCTGCTGGGAGAGTTGCGGGTCGTCATCCACCCACCACAGAAGGGTGTGGGTATCCAGCAGCAACCGCATCAGATGTAATCCTCGAACCCGTCCGGGATGGCGTCGAAGTCGGGCGCCATCCAGAGCAATTGGCTCTTCCCTGAGCCGGGCTGCCGGGGACGCCTGGGGGCCTGCACCGGGATCAGCCGGACCAGAGGGGTATTGTCCCGGGCGATGATAACCTCTTCCCCGGCCAGGGCCCGGCGAGTGAGTTCGGAGAGTTGGGCCTTGGCCTCGGCGAGGTTGTACTGGCTCATCGTGCCCTCCAGGCTCGATACAGTGGTGGTCATTTTAGATAACTAACCGCTGCTGTAGAAGGGGGATTTAACTGGACCGGGGGGCTTGGGTGTTGACCTTGACCATCGCCGCAGGCGGTGGCGCGCGGCACTCGTTCCGCACAGCGGACCCTACGGCGGCGCGCGAAGCGATGCCTGCGGGGCTCCCGCATGTCTGGCGTATATCCCTAATTTGCGTTAATTTGCGTTAATTTTCTGACAATAGTCTCCGGGCATGACCGAACGCATCCCCCCCTACCAGGCCCACCCACCCACCGAGCACCTCTCGGGCTCCATCGAACGCGTGACCTTTCACAGCGAACAGAGCGGGTTTTGTGTCCTGCGGGTCAGGGTCCGCGGGCAACGGGACCTGGTGACGGTGATCGGCTCGGCGGCCAGCGTGACCCCGGGCGAGTACCTGGAGTGCCAGGGCGAATGGGTCACTGACCGGCAGTACGGGCTCCAGTTCAAGGCGCTGCAACTACGCTCAGTCCCGCCCTCGACCATCGAGGGGATCGAGCGCTATCTGGGCTCCGGCATGGTCAAGGGCATAGGCCCGCACTTCGCCCGCAAGCTGGTGCACGCCTTCGGCGAGCGGGTCTTCGACGTCATCGAGGACAACCCGGACGAACTGCGCAAGCTCCCCGGCATAGGTCCCAAGCGCCAGGCGCGGGTCACCTGCGCCTGGGCTGAGCAGAAGGTGATCCGGGAGATCATGGTCTTCCTCCAGTCCCACGGGGTCGGCACCGCACGCGCGGTGCGGATCTACAAGACCTATGGGGACGCATCCGTCGCCCGGGTGACCGAGAACCCCTACCGCCTCGCACTCGATATCCACGGCATCGGTTTCAAGACCGCGGACGCCATCGCCCAGCGGCTGGGCATAGCCCAGGACTCGCTGATCCGCGCCCAGGCGGGGGTGTGCCACTGCCTGCAGGAGGTCGCGGGCAACGGTCACTGCGCCGCCTACCGGGAGCAGCTCGCCGAGCAGGCGGTGAACCTCCTCACTATCCCCGCCCCCGTCATCGAGCAGGCAATCCGCGCCGAGGTCCGCGAGGGGAATCTGGTCGAGGAGCCGATCGACGCGCACCCGGCGCTCTTTCTCACCCCCTTGCAGCGCGCCGAGCAGGGTATCGCGGCCGGCGTGCACCGGCTTCAGTTGCGCCTGCCGGTGTGGGGCCATATCGACCCCGACCGGGCCATCCCTTGGGTGGAAGGATGCACCGGGCTGGCCCTGTCCCCCTCCCAGCGGGCGGCCGTGGCTGCGGCCATCAAGGGTAAGGTCACGGTCATCACCGGCGGCCCCGGGGTGGGCAAGACCACGGTGGTGCGTTCTATCCTGGACATCCTGGTCGCCAAGGGGGTGGAGATGCTGCTGTGCGCGCCGACCGGGCGCGCCGCCAAGCGCCTGGCGGAGTCGACCGGACGGGAGGCGCGCACCATCCATCGCCTCTTGGAGTTCGACCCCAAGACGATGGCCTTCAAACGCGACCAATACTCGCAGCTCAAGGCGCACCTGTTGGTGGTCGACGAGTGCTCCATGGTGGACCTGGCCCTGATGAACCAGCTCCTGCGGGCGGTGCCGACTCCGGCCGCGGTGCTGCTCGTGGGTGACGTGGACCAATTGCCCTCGGTGGGGCCGGGCTCGGTGCTCGCCGACCTGATCGCCTCCGGGGTGGTCCCCACCTGTCGCCTGACCGAGGTCTTCCGCCAGGCGGCAGCATCGCGGATCATCGTCAATGCGCATCGCATCAATGCCGGGCGAATGCCGGAGCACCCGGGCGAGGGGCCGGCGGACAGCGACTTCTATCTCATCCCCTGCAAGACCCCGGAGGAGATCCAGGACCGGCTGCTGCGGGTGGTGCTGGAGCGCATCCCCCAGCGCTTCGGCCTGGACTCGGTGGCGGACATCCAGGTGCTGACCCCGATGAACCGGGGCGGACTCGGGGCACGCTCACTCAACATTGCGCTGCAACAGCGCTTAAACCCCAGTGCCGCACCCCGCGTGACCCGCTTCGGCTGGACCTACGCCCCGGGCGACAAGGTGATTCAGCTCATCAACAACTATGACAAGGATGTCTTCAACGGCGACATCGGGCGCATCGCCGCCATTGACGCAGAGGAGGGCCTGGTCCAGGTGGAGGTCGATGGGCGGCGGGTAGAGTATGAGTTCGGCGAACTCGACGAACTGTCGCTCGCCTATGCCACCTCGATCCACAAGGCCCAGGGGTCCGAATACCCGGCGGTGGTGATCCCACTGGCGCTGCAGCACTACATGCTGCTGGAACGTAACCTGCTCTACACCGCGGTGACCCGTGGCCGACGGCTGGTGGTGCTGATCGCCGAACCCCGGGCCCTGGCGATGGCGGTCAAGCGAGTCGGGTCCAATCAGCGGTTGACCAAATTACGACAGCGGTTGGTCGAGGCCACGGCGGATGCGCTTCCGATCGAGGACGACGTATGAGTCTGGCGATACCGCTCCACGGAGCCACCAATGCGTCAGCCGCTCTGCCGTGCGGTAGCACCGTGCAGCCATGGGCCGGAAGCGCGCAGGGGTTGCCCGCCGTCCCCGGTCACCGCAATTCCTGGTCACCAAGCTCCAGCTGAGTGCCACCGGATAGCCAGGCAGAATTCCGATATATTTGTGGTTCAAGAATTTACTCTCGTTGGCGCAGGTGCGGCCTTTTGCTCGCAATCTTCCATAATCTTGGTAGTCACTGGCAATTGGCTCAGGAGAACTTTCGCGAAAGCGCGGTTTGGGGGGTGAGCTTAACGCTCGACTTTGGCCATTTTTGCAGTTGGGCGACGGCCCCGCGCGTGACGCCACGGC
>JADNEJ010000241.1 GCA_016292295.1 Candidatus Thiodictyon intracellulare | reverse complement strand
ACCAAGTGCTGGCGCACGCCGACCTGCCGCCGCCAGCGCGGCGCCGACGACCGCGACCAGTCAGCTTGCCTGCTCTGACGCTGGTGGCGGCGTTACGAGCGTGGGCGGAGCTATGATCAAGGCCCACGCGACCAAATAGTCTTGCCAGCTGAGGCCGAACAGGCTAAATGACAGGTAGCGGAACGCGAGATAGCGTTGGCGACCACCGCCGAGCAGCAACTCGGCTGGACGCTGACCCTGGTGCAAGAAGATGGCTACCGGAACGACGCGCTCAGTGCCGAACAACTCGACCAGATCGAGACAATAGTGCGCGAGCCGATGGATCGAGAGGATGGAGAAGTGGCGTGACTCGGTCTCCTTCTCAAGGTAAGAATAGGAGGGCCTCGCGGCGTCCGTCCAGCCATTCGACGAGCAGCGGTATGTCCAGTTCGCGGAAGCGTTCGCACAGCCGCTCCTTCAGTTGCTCTTCGAGGATCGAGATGATCCGTGTCTGTTCATCAACAGCCTCGGATTCGTCGGCGGCGAAGAACCGCACCGACTCCCGCGGGTAGTCGACGATCAGGTTCTTGAAATTCTGGTCGTGGTCCATGGTCATTTCTCAAGCCCTTGCGACGCTCCAATTTTGCGCTCACGGCCATAGGCAGCGATCTCGTCTTGGCTGGATGACACCGCGGCGACGCTAACACCTGCACTGCTGACGGGCAAGCGCGCTCAACGGGGCGCAGGAGCTTTCGTGCCGCCTCCCGCTGAAGCGTCGGCCTCCGGTTGAGGGGCGCGGCAGCGGCGGTAAGTCGCGGCTTCAGCCAGCCGGAGCCTCATCGACATTGCGCTGCATCCACAGCTCCAGCAGCGCCAGGTGCCAGAGCTTGTTACCCTGGATACGGGTGTGGTGTAGGTCCGGGGCGGCGAGCAGCAGGTCGAGATACTCGGGTTGGTAGAGACCGCGCTCGCGTCCGGCGCGCGAGGTCAGGGCGTCGCGCATCAGATCCAGGAAGGGGCCGCGGACATATTTCAGCGCCGGCATGGGGAAATAGCCCTTGGGGCGGTCGATCACGGCGTCCGGCAGCAGGCCGCGGGCCATGGCCTTCAAGGGGTATTTGCCGCCGTCACGCAGCTTGAGCGCCGGGGGGCAGCGCGCGGCCAGTTCCACCAGTTCGTGGTCCAGGAAGGGCACCCGCGCCTCCAGGCCCCAGGCCATGGTCATGTTGTCGACGCGCTTCACCGGGTCATCGACGATCAGGGTGGTGACATCGAGCCGCAGTATGGCGTCCATCAACTCGTCCGCCCCCGGCGCCTCCAGCATCGCCTCCAGCAGCGGTGAGGTCGGGTCCGGTCCGGCGTAGGCAGGCTGGACCATGCGCAGGTATTCCGCGTGGTCGCGGTCGAAATAGTGCTTCGCCAGGCGTGCGAGGCGCGAGCCGGCCGGCTCGGCCTCGATGCGCGGGTACCAGAAATAGCCGCCGAAGACCTCGTCGGCCCCCTGGCCGGACTGGACCACCTTGACCTCGCGGGAGACCTGTTCGGACAGCAGATAGAAGGCCACCGCGTCCTGGCCGAACATGGGCTCGGTCATGGCGTCGATGGCCTCGGGCAGGCGCTTGAGGACTTGATCTTGGAGGACCAGGAACTTGCGGTGACGGGTGTCGTAGCGGGTCACCACCAGGTCCGAGTACTCGAACTCGCTGCCCGCCTCCTCCGGGGTGTCCTCGAAGCCCACCGAGAAGGTCCGCAAATCCGCCACCCCGGCCTCCGCCAGCAGGGCGACCAGGAGGCTGGAGTCCAGGCCGCCCGAGAGCAGCACCCCTACCGGCACGTCCGCTACCTCGCTGCGCCGCTTCACTGCCAGGCGCAGGCGCTCATGGATGCCGGCGAGCCAGTCGGCCTCGCTCGGCAGCGGATCCGGACGGGTCGCATCAAGGCGCCAATAGGCCTGCTCGACCTCGCCGCCGTCGGCGTTCAACCGCAGCCAGTGTGCCGGGGCCAGCTTGCGCACCCCGGCCAGGATGGTGCGCGGGGCCGGCACCACCGCGTGCAGGGTGAAGAGGTGGTGCAGGGCGATGGGATCGATGCTGGTGTCCACCCCACTGGCCGCCAGCAGAGCCTGGGTGGTCGAGGCGAACCGAAAGCTCTGGCCCTGCCGTGACCAGTACAGCGGCTTGATGCCGAAGCGGTCACGGGCGAGGAACAGCACGCGCTGGTTGGCGTCCCAGAGGGCGAAGGCAAACATGCCGTGCAGGCGTTCCGGGCAGCGCTCGCCCCAGGCGTGCCAGGCCTTGAGGATGACCTCGGTGTCGCCGTCGGAGAAGAAGCGGTAGCCCTTAGCCGTCAATTCCCGGCGCAGTTCCAGGTAATTGTAGATGGTCCCGTTGAAGACGAGGGCGAGGCCCAGTTCCGCATCGACCATGGGCTGATTGGAGCGCACCGAGAGATCGATGACCGCGAGCCGCCGGTGTCCGAACCCCAGTGCGCCGTCGCTGTAGCTCCCGCCATGGTCCGGCCCGCGGCGGGTCAACCGCACCATCATGGACGCGATCACCGCGAGGTCCGCCGGGGCGCCGTCGAGGCGCAGTTCACCACAGATACCGCACATAGCCCTGCTCTCGCGACCGCCGGGGCTCGCCCGTCGGCCGCAATGATTAACTTGACCCCTGGTGCCGGGGCGCGGCCAAGGTTGCAAAGCCCTCACCCAGACCCTAACTCGGGTGCACGGCTTTAAGGCCCCCTTGAGCGCCCTTACCAGGCACCGGGGCACCGGCGCAGACCGCCGCCCCGGGCCTGGACCCCGCACCAATCCCAACCCTCAGCACCCGGAGCACTCCGACCATGGCACACCAACTGCCCGCACTGCCCTACGCGAAGGACGCCCTTGCCCCCGTGATCTCCGCCGAGACCATCGAGTATCACTACGGCAAGCACCACCAGGCCTATGTTACCAACCTCAACAACCTGATCCTGGGCACCGAGTTCGAGTCACTGTCCCTGGAAGCAATCATCCTGAAGTCCTCGGGCGGGGTCTTCAACAATGCCGCCCAGGTCTGGAATCATACCTTTTACTGGAGCTGCCTAAGCCCCACAGGCGGCGGCGCACCCACCGGCGCCCTGGCCGTCGCCATCGATGCCAAGTTCGGCTCCTTCGAGGACTTCAAGAAGGCCTTCACCCAGTCTGCCGTCACCAATTTCGGCGCCGGTTGGACCTGGCTCGTGAAGAGTGCCGACGGCTCGCTTGAGATCTTCAACACCGCCAATGCCGGCTGCCCCATGACCTCCGGCAAGAAGGCCCTGCTGACGGTCGATGTCTGGGAACACGCCTACTATATCGACTACCGCAACGCCCGTCACAAGTACCTGGAAACCATCTGGGACAAGATCAACTGGGCCTTCGTGGCGGCGAATTTCGCGGGCTGATCCTCCTCCGGAGTCCAAGGCTTCAGCCTTGGCTCCTCCCTTCCAAGGCTGAAGCCTTGGACTCCAGACGCCGGTCATCCGGCGATCGGTCACGCCAACGCCACAAAAAAGCAAATAAAAACAATATAGTGCCAACGCGACCATGTGCACCTGACAGGTGACTCGCCGGCCGCCGATAGCGCATTGAACAAAGTTTGGCGAGCTTGGCTCCTTGGCGTGAGAACTGCCCTTTCTGGGCTCAGCCGCCACCGCACCCGCGGGCCCGGCACCAATAGTAGCCTGGATGGAGCGCAGCGCAATCCAGGTCTTTGCTGCAACTTGCCGCTTCCTCGCGTGTCTGCGAGGCCGCACCGGATTTCGCTGCGCTCCATCCGGGCTACGGGGAGGTCGCGAGAAGACCGGTCGGTGCCACGTCAGTGCCGTGAGAGCCCGCTCGGCGTTTTACAGCTCCGGCAGGCGGCGGCGATAGCAGGTCTCCTCAATCAGCCGTCGTGCCTCGGCCAGGGCCGCGGGGTCGCGCAAGAGGCGGGCGCGGTGCAGGTGGCAGTCCGCCAGGTGCAGGCGCATGGGCCGCGTTCGGCCCCAGGTCTTGCGCCTCGTCCAGGTCGGCGTGGGCGCCGTCCGTGTCGCCGGACCAGCGGCGCAGCCAGGCGTGGGTGAGCAGGCTGCGCGCTAGCAGCCTGTCGGACTTCGGAGCCCCGTCGGGGCGGCGGGTCCAGTACACTGTCGGGATCAACCCCGATGGCCGCCCGAGGGCCGGAGTGCTACTGCCGATGCGCCGCTTCCACCCGATAGACCGCGACACTGACTTGCTTCTGCCGTTGTCGGTGCAGGACTGGCTGTCCAAGGGCCACCTGGCACGCGACGTGGTCGAGGT
>JADNEJ010000176.1 GCA_016292295.1 Candidatus Thiodictyon intracellulare | reverse complement strand
TTTGAAATAACCTGTCGGTGAGGAAACCGAAAATTTGGCATTAGCTGAGTATAGTCGGCGAAGGTGTGCGACAGCCGATAGCAGCGTGCTCGCGTCAGGAAGGCCTCTCAGGTCACCTCGCTGAGGCGCCCGAACTCGCCGATGACCTTACGAAAGGGTTACGAGGTGTCGAGCGCCATAGCGAGCGAGAATTTCTCCTTCGCCTCCCAGCAGCGCACCGCCAGCACGAAGAACTCTGCGCGCTCGCGGCTCATCGCCGCCATAGCGCCCAGGTTCTGCTCGATGAACCATTGGTAGAAGAGGTCATCGAAGAGGCGCCCACCCAGGTGCATGTCGCCCCAGGAGTGCACCACCTCGCCGCGCACCAGGAGGGCAAAGTCGCAGGTGCCGCCGCCGAAGTACACGACCAGCGCCCCTTTGAGCGCCTCCGTCGGGGTGACATCTTTGCGCTGAAGGCGGAAGTAGATGGCCCCCTTGGGTTCGTCCACCGTGCGGACCTCACCGAAGCCCGCCTCCCGAGCCGTGGCGCACAGCACCTTGCGGTACTCGCCCGATGCCTCGCTCGGGGGCGCTGAAGATCACCTGGCGCTGCAAGGGGTCGATGTCCTTATTCTGGCGCCGGGCGATATCCAACAGTCTGGCCAGGAAATCGCGGGTGTTGCGGCGCGCCTCAGCGCTGCTGGCAAGGTCCGGCTTGAACTGGGCACGGATCTGATAATCCGAGTGGTCGGCCGCGCTGTCGCCGAACTCCTCCAGTGGCTGGTTGCCGATCAGCGGCTCCTTGCCGTCGCGGTAGAGGATGGCCGTGGCCAGCACGTCGCGACCATCGCCGAAGTCCACCCCGACCGGCTCCTCTCGGTCCCCCGCACACTTAGTCACATAGGTGTTGGAGGTGCCGAAGTCGATGGCCAGCGTTGGGCGGGGCTGCGGCGATGCGATCCGAAGTGCGTTAGGAACGTTGTTTTCGTAAAAGATCTTTCTCCAAGACGCGGTCGTTCTGGATCACCGGCTTGTCCTCGACGATAATGGTGTCGCCCTCCTCGATCAAGCCGAAGAGGGGGTAGCGCTGCGCCAGCTCCAGACCTCAGCGCAGGCGGAAGCACCCAGCGCGTTCGGCCGCCGTGAAGCGCGCCGGTTCGGCGAGGCCCCCAAGCCCCAGGCGGCGCCCCTCCAGCAGCAGGACCTCGGCGGCCGTCGGCAGGTCCGGCAGGTCGGAACGGTGCAGGGCCGCGATGGCCCGTGCCAGGTCCTTGTCCAGCACGATGGCCCTAGGCTCCGCGACCGGCGCGCTGGACAGGCTGCACAGCAGCAGCGCCGAGCACTCGACCCACTGCCGGATCAGCTCGCGAATGGACTCCCGGTAGGCGCCGCGGTCGTACTGGGCGCTGCCGCGGGTGAAGGCGAGCAGGGCCACGACCCCCGGGTACAGCAGGATGCGGCGCAGCAGCCCCATCCCGGCCAGTTGGCCCCAGAGACCCACCAGGCCCAGGGTCGCGACCCGCGCGACGTCCAGTGCCCCGGCCACCCCGAGCAGTGTCGTCAGCACCATCCGCAGGGCCTTGCTCTCCGCCAGCCGGCCGACCGCATACATGGCCCCCGCGGCGCCGGCCGGGGCCCCGATCAGCATCCCCAGAGCGCGCATATCCAGGCTCAATATCCAGGCTCAGGTTGAGCAAAGTGCCGAACACCAGCAGCCTCAGCACACTGCCGACCGCGGCTGCGGTGGCGAGGCGCTGCGCCGAGAGCGAGCGGCCTGCCGTCGGCGGACCGGGCAGCACCCAGGCCGGATTCAGCCTGAACCAGCGGCTGCGCAGAGCCTCGCGGGTACCGGCGCCATGGGGCGGGGAGGGGAGTCGATCCAACACCGCGTCCGTCGTGAGCGCGGCAAAGACCGCGTCGCGCGCCCCGGCGACCGCTCGCTTCAGTTGCGGCGGGGTCAGGGTATCGCCGTCCCCCAGGGCGGCCAAGAAGCGCTCGACCCCCAGCTCGGTGGCCTGCTCGCGCAGGCTCCGGTTAGCCGCCATCCAGCCGCGGATGGCCTCTTCAATGATGACTGACACGGGATTTCCTCTTGTCGTTTACGCGGGAGCGCCGCACCCCGGTATGGTGCCGTCCAGCAGCCCAGGCAAGGCCGCGCTCGACCTGAGGTTGCGCCGCCGCCTGGTTCCAAGCATGGAGTATGGCGCTTGCGCCTGTGCCTATCGGTGCGCCAGGGCGCCGAAGACGGTGGCAAGTCCTCGTGGGAGCGGCTTCAGCCGCGACGGGGCCACGACGACTTGCTCGGTCGCGTCGCTGCGCGACCTTCACGAGAAAAACCAGACCCAGTGCCTGGTTTTCCGGTAGCAAACTCGCACCATCGCTGCGGGTCTGTGCCATGGATTTTGACGCCATCGCCGCCGCGCCCTACCGCCGCAGTGACCATCCGGCCTGGAACTTAAAGGCGGATGAACCCTGGGGACCGCGCGGCCCGATTTTGCTACAGTAAAGGCGCGGCCGAGCGGGTCGTGACGGACGATCTGAGGAGGCTCTCATGCTGGTGACCTTTGAGACCCAGGCCCATGCCAACATCACGATGTTCGGCGAGGTAGCGGTAACCTTGCTCAAGCTCATGGGCTTAAGCGGCACCGTGCCGGGCGCGCTGCTGGCGGCCGACGTGCCGGCCGCCCTGGAGCGACTGCGCCGCGCCGTCGCTGAGCAGCCGGACATGCCGCTCGACCCCGCACGCGAGCCCGGCACCAAGAATACCGGCGAAGAGCACCATGTCAGCCTGGGGCACCGCGCTCTGCCGCTGATCAAGCTGCTGGAAGACGCCGCCACGACCGGCCAGAACGTGATGTGGGGCAGCCCGTAGGACGGATGCCCGTAGGGCGATCCGCCAAGTTGCCGCAACAGCAGCGCAACCGCCCGCGGCGTTACGCCCCAAGGAGGTAGCCGCCTGCGCAACCAGGTCTTCATCAGCTGCCGCCAGGAGAGCCTCGAGCACGACCGGGCGGTTCGTCGACTGGGTGAACTGTTGCGTCAGTTCGGATTGGCGGTGGCACTGGATCAATTACTGGTGGAAGAGCGGCCCGACGGTCCGGACCAGGATGAGCCCAAGTGGTGCGAGGATTGCGCCTGCGCCTGCGTGCTGGTCATCGCCTCCGCGGGTTGGTTTGCCGCCTATGAGGGGGCAGGCCCGCGCGGGTCCGGCCGCGGGTCGGCCGCGGAGGCGCGGCTGTTGCGGCAGTGCCTCTACGACGATCCTGGCCGCAACGCATTCATCTGCCTTGTTTTTCTAGACGACATGGACCAGGAAAGGGTCCCGGCGGGGCTGCGCGCCTAGCACCGTTTCCGGCCCTTCACGAGCGATGCCGAGCGGGGTCACCTGGTCCGGTGGGTGGCGCAATGCCTTGAAGCCTCGGTCCCGCCTGGCCCGAACACGTCGCCGGCCACCCCACCGGCTACGAATCCATCCATGGACGTGGCGGCCTGGGAGCGACAACGCCTGCCGCTGCGCGACCTGCTGGTGACGCAGCCCGAGTGGGACCTGCTGGCGGTCCGCCGGGGGTTCGTGGCCGCAGCCTTGGGCGAGCACCCCGCCACGCGACTCACCTGGGAAGGCGACGCCTTCACCGTGGCCGGGGAACTCGTGTCAAAACTCAAGTATTACAGCGCGGTCCCCTTACCCGACGGCCGCTACGCCGTCTGCGCTCTGTTGGCCAAGACCCACACGTGCAAGTGGGATCAAGCCCCGGCGATTGGTGACGCGGTGCGGCGGCTCGTGGCCGCCTTCAAGTGCCAACTGAACGCCGACGCTGCCGGGGCCGGGAATGGAATCGAGTAACCGCAGCATCGATAGGGACGCAATGCGTACCGCGTGGCGCGACCTGCTGGTGAAACTCCCGGCCTGGGACGAGCTGCGCACCCGCAAGGAGTTCAACAGCCATCCCGCCGTCAAAGCCGTGGGCTGGGAGGGCGACCGCTACGCAGTGGCCGGGAACCTCGCCGAACAGACCCTATTCTACGCCGACTGCCTGGTGCGCGGCCGCCGCCCGGCTTACGCCCTGCTGGCCGAGATCTGCAAGCGCCAGTTCGATGCCAACCCCGAGGTCCTGGCTCTGGTCGAGCGCGTTCACGCTTCATCATTTGGTGGTGGTGATGCATCTGATCATCACCCTGCGGGCGGGCGTCGGCGTGCGGTTGGTATGTCAGTTCCTGGAACTGAGCGGCCTGTCGGGGTCGTCGGGGCCTCTTACGGCCGTCAGTATGCGGTGACGGTGCAGGTGCAGGAGGCGGTGGCCAAACAGGCGCAGGAAC
>JADNEJ010000636.1 GCA_016292295.1 Candidatus Thiodictyon intracellulare | reverse complement strand
GGTGAGTACCAGGGCGACTTGCGCTCCTTGCTGACGGAGAATTTTGAAATAACCGATCGGTGAGGAAACAGAAAATTTGGCATTAGCTGAGTATACGTAATGCCGCATATCCCGAGGAAGATTGCTATAGCTGCATATAGCTTCCCAAGCGCTTTCGAGCGCCCCCGTCCCCTACGATGCGGTACGCCGTCGCAGCGGCGCTGCTGCCTTCTGCGACGAGGGCCGGGCCTAACCTGCACATCGGGGAGGCCCCATGAGCAGCGAGCCCGTTTTCTACGGCATCGACCCGGATGCCTCCGGGAGCTACCCATCGCGCTGGCCGATGCCAGCCGACTTCAGCACCGACGCCCGGACCGAAGTCCAAACCTGGGGCAACGCCATCGCCGAACTCGCCGCGGCCGACTATCACCACCGGCGCGACGCGCCGGGCGGGAAGCACAATAGCCGGTCCTGATCGCCCTCTACGACGGGCGCGACGGTTCAGTGGCTTGGCTACGACTTCCCGATTCTGAGCCAGCCCCGGCAGCCGGATTTCTCACCGAAATCTGACAGATTCCGGCGCCCACTCGCCCGCATCGCACTGAGCTTCCGCCAGATTCTGCGTAACAAATTGATTAGATAACTATTTTTATTTACTACATAATACCGCAAAAGACCGGCAAGCGTCTCACCATCGCCTGGACCCCCGACCTGCGCGCCGCCGTCGACGCCGCCCGCGCCCTGCACAAAACCCGCAAGCTGATCCTACTTGGCCTGCGCTCCGGCAAGAAGCCGGCATTATGTAGCAACTGCACATAGCTATCGAATCAATTTGTTACGCAGAATCTGGCGGAAGCTCAGTACGATGCGGGCGGGTGGTCGCAGCCAAGTCACTGAATAAATAGCCATGTGCGTTTGCTACATAATGCCGCAAGAAGCGATCCTATTACGGTGTGCATGACCTTTGGAACAAGGTGTGCGCGAGCGCCGCCGTCACCGACGCGCATCTGCACGACCTACGCGCCAAGGCCCAGGGCCTGAACCGCAAGGAACTAGCAGTCCACGTCACCGAAGCCCAGACCGTGCGCTACCTACGTGGACGCGAACGTGACCTCGTAACCGGCTCCCAGTTTTAAGCATGTTCGCGAAGTCTTAGGCAAAAATGATGATAAAACACTGAATGAAAAACGATAAAAAACACACGCCAGTCATACAACAGTATCTGCGCTTCAAGGCGCAGCACCCGGGGATGCTGCTGTTCTTCCGCATGGGCGACTTCTACGAGCTGTTCTTCGAGGATGCAGAGCATGCGGCCGCACTCTTGAACATCACACTGACCAAGCGGGGTGCCTCCGCCGGGCAACCGATTCCCATGGCGGGGGTGCCCTACCACGCCGTCGAGAGCTACCTGGCCCGGCTGGTGCGCAAGGGGGTTTCGGTCGCTATCTGCGAGCAGATCGGAGACCCGGCAACGACCAAGGGGCCGGTGGAGCGGCGGGTGATGCGGATCATCACCCCCGGGACCCTGACCGACGATGCCCTGCTCGATGAGCGGCAGGAGAACCTGCTGGTCGCCATCGCGCAAAGTGCCGTCGGCGCGCCGACGGGCTTCGGTCTGGCCGTCCTGGAGTTGTCGAGCGGGCGCTTCTCGGTCCTGGAATTGGAGTCTATCGAGGCCCTGGCGAGCGAACTGGCGCGCTTGCAGCCGGCTGAGGTCCTGCTGGCGGAGGACAGCCGACTCCCCGCGGCACTCGGCTTGGAGAGGGGCCTGACCCGCCGCCCTGCCTGGCACCTGGACGCGGACACCGGGGAGCGGCTACTATGCGAGCAGTTTGGCACCCAAAACCTGACCGGGTTCGGCTGCGCCGGGCTGCGCCTGGCCGTCGGGGCGGCCGGCTGCCTGCTCGCGTATGTCCGCGATACCCAGCGCGGTGCCCTACCCCACCTGCGCGGTCTGACCACGGAGAGCCGGGACGCGGCGGTGATCCTGGACGCCGCGACCCGCCGTAACCTGGAGCTGACCGAGAGCCTGTCCGGCCACGCCGAGCACACCTTGGCCGGGGTGCTGGACCATACCGCTACCCCCATGGGCAGCCGGCTGCTGCGCCGCCGCCTCGCCAGACCCTTGCGCGATCAGGCGGCAGTGCGCGCCCGTCATCAGGCGCTCGCGGCCCTGATCGACGCGACCGCGGGGGCGCCCCTGCGGGAACTGCTGACCGGCGTCGGCGACCTGGAGCGCATCCTCGCCCGGGTCGCACTGGGCACCGCGCGGCCGCGGGACCTGGCGGTCCTGCGCGACTCCTTCGCGCTCTGCCCGGACCTGGGCGCCCTGTTGGCCACCATCGGCGACCCGCTGCTGGCGGATCTGCACAACCAGCTCGGTGAGCACCCCGAGCTGGTCGCCTTGCTCAATCGCGCCATCCTGCCTCAGCCGCCGCTCTTGATCCGCGATGGCGGAGTCATAGCCCCGGGCTATGACAGTGACCTGGACCAGCTGCGCGCACTCTCCACCAACGCGGATCAGTTCCTGCTGGACCTGGAACTGCGCGAGCGCGGGCGTACCGGGATTGCGACGCTCAAGGTCGGCTACAACCGCGTCCACGGCTATTACATCGAATTGGGCCGGGCGCGCTCCGATCAGGTCCCGCCGGACTATGTGCGCCGCCAGACCCTCAAGGGTGCGGAGCGCTATATTACCCCGGAGCTCAAACGCTTCGAGGATGAGGTGCTGGGCGCCCGGGAGCGCTCACTGGCCCGGGAGAAGGCACTCTATGAGGCTCTGCTCGCCACCCTGCGCGACGCCATAGGAGCGCTGCAATTGAGCACCGCGGCCATCGCCCGAATCGATGTCATGGTCAATCTGGCTCTGCGGGCGCAGGCCCTGGACTGGTCCCGCCCCAGCCTCACGGACGAGGCCATCATCGAGATCACCGACGGCCGCCACCCGGTGGTGGAGCAGGTCCTGGACCGCCCCTTCGTGGCCAATGGGCTGCACCTGGACGGGCGGCGGCGCATGTTAGTGATTACCGGTCCCAACATGGGCGGCAAATCGACCTATATGCGCCAGTGCGCCCTGATCGTGCTGCTGGCCTATGCCGGCAGCTTCGTGCCGGCGCGCGCCGCCACACTGGGTCCGGTAGACCGGGTCTTCTCCCGCATCGGGGCCACCGACGATCTGGCCGGGGGGCGCTCGACTTTCATGGTGGAGATGGAGGAAACGGCCAACATCCTGAACAACGCCACCGCCCAGAGCCTAGTGCTGATGGACGAGGTGGGCCGCGGCACCAGTACCTTTGACGGGCTCTCGCTCGCCTGGTCCTGCGGTGTGGAACTGGCCACCCGCATCCGCGCCTACACCCTGTTCGCCACCCACTATTTCGAGCTAACGACGCTCCCGGACGAATACCTCGGCATCGCCAATGTCCATCTGGACGCGGTGGAACACGGCGCGAGCATTATCTTTATGCATACCCTGCTGGAGGGGCCGGCCAATCAGAGCTATGGGCTCGCGGTTGCTGCCCTGGCCGGGGTGCCGCCGGGGGTCATCACCCGCGCCCGCGGGCGCCTGCGGGAACTGGAAGACGCCGCCCGCCGTCATGCCGAGCAGGGGTCCAGGCAGCTCTCGCTCTTCCTGCCGGAACTGCCGCGGGTACCTGAGCCGCCGCCCGAGCACCCGGCCTGTGCCGCCCTGCGCCAGCTCGTGCCCGACGCCTTGAGCCCGCGAGAGGCGCTGGCGGCGCTCTATCACCTGCGGGAGTTGGTACCGTAGGTGCTTCGCGCGACTGCGGCAGTGTTCTCTCAATCACGTTATGTGATCGGCAGCGCCTGCGGTTTTCGCGCGGGAAAAAGGTCTTCTGGAGTTTTCTACTTTCATATACAGGCGTTATTCATAGTTTCTGTCATGTCATTCATTGCGCTCATCTCTGGGAGCGCGGACGGGAACCCGAGGTTTCAGCGGGCGGGCCTCAGCGTTGATCACGGCTAGCTGCGCCAGTATATAAGCAGCCACTAATATCATATTAGTGATTGATTATAGATAGATTTGAGCCCCTGCACGGGTATCTCACAGCAGACTATTACGAAGTAAATACAGCGGCTTAACGCTGAATGCAGACTCGGTTCGGAGTATAATTGAAGGTGACTAACCAATTGATTAAAAAATCAAACGAGCCCACATTCAGTGGCGATCTTATACACGTCTCATCTGAAATTTTCGCTCATGACCCTAGCGTAACCGGCCGACGTCGATATACTATCGTCCCTATGCTCGACTAGACCCTTTTCACCGAACAACTCGCCGAGCTGCGTGCCGCCCACCGGCGTACGCGCGACCAGCGC
>JADNEJ010000258.1 GCA_016292295.1 Candidatus Thiodictyon intracellulare | reverse complement strand
AACTTTGAAATAACCGGTCGGTGAGGAAACAGAAAATTTGGCATTAGCTGAGTATTGAAGCCTTGGCAATCGTCACCGTGAAGGTGAGCGCAAGCCGCTCTTCAAGTCGTCAATCTTTCTTGGCGCTGTCTGTGTCTTTGCGATCCGGCTCGTTGTTCTGGTACCGTGCCGGTGGCGCGCTACAGTGTCCCGATCTGACCCGAGGAGTCCATCCCCATGCCCAAACCCGTGACACCCCTGCTCGCTGCAGACGCCATCATCGAACTGGTGGATCGCCCCGGCCGCCCCATCGTCCTGATCGAGCGCCGCAACCCGCCCCCGGGTTGGGCCATCCCCGGCGGCTTCGTGGATGTCGGCGAACGCGTGGAGCACGCGGCGGTGCGGGAGGCACGGGAGGAGACCGGGTTGATCGTCACCCTGCGCGCTCTGCTCGGTGTCTATTCAGACCCCGGGCGCGACCCACGGGGCCATACGGTCAGTGCGGTCTATGTGGCCGAGGCCACCGGTGAGCCGCGCACGCTGGACGACGCTAGCGCGGTGCTGGTCTTACTGCCCGAGGCTATCCCGGCCCTGCTCGCCTTTGATCACGCCACCGTGCTGGCGAATTACCGCGTATACCGCACGGCGGGTACCGTGGCGCCCTTGCGTTTCGACTGAGCGGGCGGCGTTCGGATCAGTCCTCATCGTCCTTGTTGGTGTCGATCTTAAGTGGAATATAGGCCGGGCAGATGCCGGTGAAACCGGTGACCACCAGGACCAGGGCGATGACTGACAGGAACCACAGGTGCAGCCAGATGGCGCAGAGCACCAGGAGTCCGGCCGCGGCCAAGCGGATGGTGCGGTCGGTCTGGCCGATGTTTTTCTTCATGGACATGTGCGGTACTCCGGTATTGCGATGGGTTTCGTCGACTTAGGACGGACGCCAGACTATTTCAATGCACGCGTTCATACGGGTGCAGGTTTGCGTCGGGGATTTTGCGTGCCCGCTTATTGACCGGGCTTGGTCGTCGGGGCGGCTCCCGGATGCTGGGCGGCCCAGGGCGCGATGGCCACCACCGCGATGCTGTTCTTGGGCGAACCCTCGATGATGCGGTCGCTGCAGGTCAAATAGACCAGGACGTTGCGCTGGGCATCGTAGAAGCGAACGACCTGGAGGGTCTTAAAGAGCAGTGAGGTGCGCTTCTTGAAGACCTGCTCGCCGTTGCGCTTGCCGTTGCGGATGTCGTTCGGCAGGTTGATGCGCCCGATCTGGACGCAGTCCAGCGAGGCGTCCGAGGTGTCCTCCGCCACCCCGACCGCGCCGGAGATGCCGCCGGTCTTGGCGCGGCTGAGATAGCAGGCGATCCCCGGCAGGTCATCGTCGTCGAAGACCTCCACAACGATCTTGTCGCTCGGACCCACCAGTTTGCACTTGGTGTTCACGCTGCCGATCATCTCGGCAGTGGCCGCCTGGGCCAAGCCGAGCAGGCACGGAGGAGAATGAATGGGTGACGCATGGGAGTGCTCCTTGGTTGCTGCTGCGGGGAAGAATATTGTCCGTGAATGAACGCAACTAAAGTTTCCTGGTTCTGAAACCCGGGCAGGGCCAAATACTTGGGGTCTGGAGTTTTCGTAGGGGTTTGCGTCGATCTCCGCAAACCCCCTCGAAAATCCCCCTACCATTACCCCCTCCCGCCCCTCCCGCCCCTCCGGTGCCTCCCCCTGGAAAAGCCGGAAACTTCAGAACGCAAATAAACGCAAATTAAGAAAAGTCTCAGGAGGCGCAACTTAACTCTGGAGACCGCCTGGAGACTCGAGAGGCAGCATCAATTGAGGTTCAGCGTGATGCGCTCAACGTCCGCAAGCCGCTTCCCGATTTGCGTTTATTTGCGGACAAATATTCCTTTTTAGTTCTAACGAGATACCTGAGGTCGAGGCAACCGGGAAGCTTCGGCCCCGAACAGCCGGTCGGTCTCCCGGCGGCTGCGGGTCAATGCGTCCTCAATGGAGACCCCGAGGAACCAGTTGCCGGTGATGCCCAAACGGCTGCCGGCGATGGCACTGTCGATCCGCTCGACCACCGCCCCATGCCCGGCACGCAGGGCCGGCAGGCGGTTGTGCACCTGTCCTTGGGCGGCGATGCGTCCGAGGTCGACCCCCAGGGCCTGGCAGGCAACGGCGACCTGGTCGTCCCGGCACAGGGCCCCGGGACGGAAGTGAAAGGCGAAGCCGCGATGGGTGCGCTCGGGCAGGAAGTCCCTAGATACCGCCGAGTAGAAGGGCCCGCCGTCCGTGATCAGGCCTGCCAGGGCGGGCAGTTGCAGGTCCGCGCTGCGAAACGCCAGGACGAGGGTCTCGATCTGCGCCATGGCGATGGCCCCGATCGCGTGTCGTGCCCCGTCGAAGCCGGCCGGCAGGAGCCGGGCGGCGGCATCCGGCGGTACCGCCAGGGTCAGATAATTACAGGTGACCTCGCCGGCGCCGTCGGCGATGACCCGGAAGCCGCTCTGGTCGGGCACGATGGCGGTGATGGTCTGGCCAGTGCGGACCTGGAGCCGGTCTTGGGCGGCGATGGCCGCGGGGATTGCCGAGAGTCCGGCGGCGAAGGTGAAGGCCTTGATCACGTCCTTGCGACGCGGTTTACGTCGGAACAGGGCCTCGGCCGGATAGTCGTCGGCATCTTGACAGATCACCGCCTGGAAGGCGTGGCGCAGCAGGTCCCGATAGTTGCGCCGCCCCAGGACGCGGCCGTAATAGTCGGCCACGCGCTGCCCCTGTTTCGTGGTCGTGAAGAGGCGCGGCAGCGAGACGGCAGCCTCCAGGAAATGCAGGGCGGACACGATGGAGCGGCGCTCCCCGTCCTGCCACAGCCGGTAGCCGACCTTGGCCTTGGGCAGGACCTGGCTGGTCAGACCCAGGTCGTCCATGATGTCGAGCAGACTGCCGTAGCTGTTGAAACAGGTGTGGCTGCCGGCCTCGGTCCAGAACCCGTCGAGCCCTTGGAAGCCGTGAGTGTTGATGCACCCACCCACCCGGGGGGCGGCCTCCAGGACCAGGGTGCCGAGGCCGCGCCGGGCCGAGAAATGGGCAGCGCCGAGCCCGCTGATGCCCGCACCGATCACGATATGGTCGAAGTCCTTGGTCATCGCTCGCTGTTAATCCAATAGTGGGTCGGTTGAGTGTTCGGTCCGCGGCTGGAGCGGTTCCAGGCGCAGTGCACTGGTGTCCAGCTCCGGGATTGGGGTCGGCGGGGCCGGCGGGGCCGGCCTTGATCATAATTCCGCCCACCTTGTTCAGTCACGGCGTCGCTGCTCCTTTGCAGAACATGGTCTTGCGCTGGCAAAGTCACATGGGCCGGCCAGCCTTTGGTGGATTTGTGATCAAGGCCGGCGGGGCCTCGCAATCCTCCAGAGTCCAGTGATCGCTTGGGACCAGACTCAGATAGCTCAAGTCCAACACCGGCGCGGCGACGACCGGGGGGGGCTCCAGTTCCCCCCACTGGGGCGCCAGGGACAGCGGCGTGTCGTCGCGCTGGGGCCGGCCTGGGTCGGCTGCCCCGTCCTGGTCGTCAGGGGCCCCGGAGTCCGCCACCGGGGTGATCGTCAGGACGGCCCCCAGCGTGGGTAAAGATCTTCTTGAAGCGGGCGGCGGTGGCCGCATCCACATCGCGTTTGACCACCACCGGCCGGCTGGTAAAGAGGCGCTCGGTGCCCTTGTCGCTGAGCTTGAAGACCCCGGTCAGGCGTTGCCGAGTCGTTTCGGGGTCGGCGCTCGGGGCGACCAAACCCTTGTAGGTCAGATCGAATGTAGGTCAGATCGAAGAGTTGGTCGGACATGGTTCCACCCGCTGTTGTCTGCTGGGGCGCAGCGCTCGCCGTGCTGCCGGGAGATAATGCGCCGGGGATGCTCGCTGCCTGACCGACGCCGACCCGCGGCGCTCAGGTGCTCGCATCAGTCGATCCGTTTGGTCAGGCGCAAGTCCCCGCGGATATCCCCGACAGCATAACCGCACGCGTGGTCTCCTGGATAGGCTTGGTCCAGTGTCGTGGCCATCTCGGGGTCATGGCCGGTGCCTTGGACGAGTTCCGGCGGCCGCCGTGTATATATACGTCTCATCTGATATTTTCGCTCATGACCCTAGTGTAACCGGCCGACGTCGATATACTATCCTCCCTATGCTCAACTAGACTCTCTCCACCGAACAACTCGCCGAGCTGCGTGCCGCCCATCGGCGTACGCGCGCCTAGCGCGACGCCGACCGCATCAAGGCGGTCGTGTCGCTGGCTGGCGGCTGGTCGGCAGAGCAGGTCGCCGAAGTCCTGCTGATCGACTCCAACACCG
>JADNEJ010000038.1 GCA_016292295.1 Candidatus Thiodictyon intracellulare | reverse complement strand
CTGCTCTGACGCTGGTGGCGGCGTGACGGGCGTGGGCGGAGTTATGATCAAGGCCCAGAATCGGAAAGTCGTAGCCAAGTCACTAAATAAATAGCCATGTGCGTTTGCTATATAATGCCGGTTAATCCTGCGAAATCTTGTCTATTTGCAGCCAACTGTCACGGTCTTCAAGGCCTGACTGGTGGCCGCTGGCTCGCCAGCCTGAAGCGAAGCCGCGCTATTTCATCTGTTCCTGCAACAAGGCGAGGATGCGCCCGGCGGCGTTTGCGCTGTCGCGGCCGCCGCTGGGGTCGACGACGCTGACTCGGCTCTCCTTGCCATTGCCCTCGACCTTGATCTGGTATTCCTTCACCGGATCAAGGTCCGACTTGCGCCAGAAGGCCAGCAGCTCACCCAAACTGCGCGGCTTCGAGGTAGCCACGGCATCCGTATCCTGATAGCGGACGTAATAGACCCCCCGGCTCATGTCACGATCCTTGACCGCGAATCCAGCCCGATCCAAGGCCGCGCCGGTGAGGCGCCAAGCGCGTTGGAACTCCTCGGGGATTAGCAACTGTGCGCTGGAGCCTTCGCCCACCAGACGGGCGCTGCCGCGGCTTGTGGCCGTGCCCGTACTTGCGGTCCCAAGCGCACTCGACGCCAGGGCCGCCGCGGCCTTCTTCTCAGGGACGCCGAGGAACAGCATCAAGCGACGCAGCATCTCGGCCTCCTTGCCTTGATCGCTCTTGGCGGGTTGCCAGACCGTCCGCTTGCTATCGCCGAGCGTGCCGGTCTCCAACTTCTCCTCCATTCCCCGATGCGTCAGGTGGACCTCCGTGGTGCCCGTCCCCTTGGCCCCGGGCTCCATGCGAATGCTGTATTGATCCCGGGTCGAGGTGTCATAGAGGCCGTCGGCAACCTTACGAATCATCCGCGTCAGCAAGCCCTGAGGGACCTCGGCGCGGTTCTCGATCCAGTCCGTCTTCATCACCCCAACCGCCGGATTCTGGTCCACCAGGAGGATGCCCTGATCCCGCCAGAAGGCCACCACGCGCGGCCATACCTGCTGCGGAGTGGCCTGGACCTCGAGCCAGCGGGAGTCGCCGCTGCGACGTAACTCCACGTTCTCCACCGTGGGCAGGATGGCACCGGCATCGGCCGGGCCCGCGTGTTGCCGTTGCGCTCGCCCGTCCGCATACTGCGAATAGGTCGCACCGCCCGCGATCGGCGGAACGTCCATGGCGTCATCGAAATTGGCGCCCTTGAGATCCGGCGGCAACTCCAGGTTTTGCTCCGCCTGGCGGCTCTTTTGGTAGGCGAGGCCTTGGTCGGGCACCACGTCCTTCAATATGCTCAGGCCGCACCCGTTCAGGCCGACGACAACCAGCAGTGATAGGATCGACAGGACGGCGAGGCCGCCCAGGACACGCGAGGATCTCAAGGTCTTGGGCCTCTCAGAAGATAGCCGATGCGCAACGCGCGGGCGCCGCCCCGGTTCAAAGGGCGCCGGCCTGTTCCAGCGCGGCACGCACCCGCGCGTGGTGTTGGTCCGAGAGCCAGGTCAAAGGGAGTCGTATCCCGATCCCACAGAGTCCCAGTTCGACCGCCCCCCATTTTACGGGGATCGGATTGGATTGCACGAACAGGTCCCGATGCAGTGCGGCGAGACGCTGATCCAGTGCACGGGCACCGGCGCGATCACCCGCGAGCGCTGCCTGACACATCGCCTGCATGAGGCGCGGCGCCAAATTGGCCGTCACCGAGATCACCCCATCACCGCCCAGCAGAAGAAAGTCGCAGGTCGTGGCATCATCGCCGCTGTAGAGCGCGAATCCCTCACCACAGGCCGCTCGCAGTATCGCCACTCGCTTGAGGTCTCCGCTTGCCTCCTTGAGACCAATGATGTTCTCAATCTCGGACAGCCGCCCGGCAGTCTCCGGCAGCATGTCGCAGGCGGTGCGTCCCGGGACGTTATAGAGGATTTGAGGGATGTCGACGGCCTCGGCCACTGCACGGTGGTGCAGATAAAGCCCTTCCTGAGTCGGCTTGTTATAGTAGGGGGTGACGAGCAAGGCGGCGTCGGCGCCCGCCTCTTTCGCGCAGCGGGTCAGTGTGATCGCCTCCCGGGTCGAGTTGGCCCCGGTGCCGGCGATCACCGGAACGCGCCCGGCGGCGAACTCCACCATACGCGCGATGACCTGACAGTGCTCCGTCTCGTCGAGGGTTGCCGACTCCCCGGTCGTCCCGACCGACACGATGGCCTGGGTCCCCGCGGCCACGTGGAAATCGACCAAGCGCTTCAGGCTCGCGTCATCGATCCCACCCTCTGCGTCCATGGGCGTAATCAGGGCTACGATACTGCCGCGCAACATGCTTGAAACTCCAGGTCAGTGGAAAAAAGCCTATGGTAACCTGCCGCCGGGCATCGGAACAACCGAACTGACGAGCAGACCGACCAGCCGCAGCCGCAGCCGCAGCCGCAGCCGCGAAGCCGCAGCCGCGAGCATCTTTAGCTGGCGGACCGGCAATCTGGCGGCCGGACGCTGGAAAAAATGGACAGCATTAACTTGATTTATAAGGCTTTACAGGATAACAGAATGCCGATACTGGTCCGTGAAATCCAGTTAATCCTGAAATATGCCATCCGGTTGAGCCTCAAAACGCACTACCAGTTGTGTTGGTGGTACACGAACGCTTGCAGTCGATATGCGGGAACCTGGGCTGCTGCTGTGTGATTCCCCGCGGCGCCGGGCGACGGTCGGAGCCGCCGACGCAGGCCCCGCTGGCGACGACCTTTCGGTCAGCGCCGGTTGATCCAGCCACCGCCACCACCGCGGCTGTTGACCCAACCGCTGCCACCACCGCGGTGGTTGATCCAAGCTCTCGGCTGGATATCCGACCTCGCTGGCGGTGAGGGCACCAAAAACGGCGATACCGATCACGATCTTCGATCAGCGGCCAAGGCCGATCAGAAAGTCCCGGCGGCTCTGTTGCGCTTCGTCAGCGGTTGCGGAGCAGTACTGCCGAGACATTCAAGGCATGGGTGCACGGCGGCGAGTCCTGTTGGTTATGCAAGCGAAACCCCGGTATTATGTAGCAACTGCAAATAGTAATTTATCGAATCAATTAGTTAAGCAGAATCTGGCGCCCGCCCGCATCGCACTGAGTTGCCGCCAGATCCTGCTTAACCAATTGATTCGATAAATTCGATAGCTATTTGCAGTTGCAACATAATGCCGATCAATGCCCTTCAAAGAACAGGAAGTTCTTCCAGCTCTTCATCCGCAGCAGGACCTTGCGTAGGATCGCCAACAGCTCGGCGTGCTCTGTGTACACGGCCACTTGGCCGCTGCTGCCCGGCGGCAGTTGATAGGCGGAGAGGTCGCCCTCGATGACGATCTCCACCAGCACTCGCCCCGGCGCCGACTGGGCCGCCGGGTCGATCAGGGTTCCGCCGGCCTGAATCTCGCTCTGCACCATCGCCTCGATGATGCGCCTCACCTTGCCCTCGAAGGCTCGCCCCGGCACCGCATCGAAGGCGACCTCCGTCGCGCAGTGGGTCTTGACCCGCTGCATCGCGTTCTGCACGAAGGCGGCGGCAAAGGTGGTGTGGCCGACCGGCACGAACGCCAACACTAGCCGCAACGGCAGGGGTACGACCCGCACGCCCGCACGCAAAGGAACGATCGGCACTATCACGTCGGTCGGCGCCCGCACCACGGTGCAGGCCAGGTCGCGCTCGGCGTCCGTCAGCTGGGCCTGCTCGGCAGTCGCGACGGCGCTGGCCAGCTCCCCCTCCTTGGCGAGGGCGAGTTGGCGCTGATTCTCGACCTGCTGCACGGAGAAGGGCGTGGCACCAGCGCCGGCCCGGCGGTTTGCCTCCGCGTAACGCTTGGACTGGTTGCGCGCCCGGTCATGCTCGGCCGTGATTCCAGCGATCTTGCCCAGCGCCGCGTCGAGTGCCGATTTGAGCTGCGGGATACTCTGCTCGGCCTCGGCCAGTGCGGCCCGCCTCTGGTCCACCACGAACTGGTATGGCGCCGGGTCGATCTTGAGCAGCACGTCCCCCTGTTGACAGGCAGGTTGGCCTGGACGACCACCTCCAGCACCCGTCCCTCGACTTCCGGGACTATGGGCACCGAGGCGAAATAGAACCGCGCCATCGGCGAGAAGGGCTGGTTGTAGGACAGGAGCAGGACCAGGATCGCGATCATGGCCAGGCCGCCGAGTACCGCGGTCGGCACAGTCCACTTGTTGACGGGGATGTGGAAGACCTTGAAAGCGGCGTAGCACAGCGCCGTGTAGGTCAGGATGAGCAGTATACTCAGCTAATGCTAAATTTTCGGTTTCCTCACCGACCGGTTATTTCAAAGT
>JADNEJ010000657.1 GCA_016292295.1 Candidatus Thiodictyon intracellulare | reverse complement strand
CAAATCCGCCCAAGGCCGGCCGGCCCATGTGGGTTTGCGCGCGCAAGAGCATGTTTTGAAAGGGAGCAGCGACGCCGGGACTGAACAAGGTGGGCGGAATTATGATCAAAGCCGCGTGAAACTCTTCGAGAAGACTCACGCAGAGGCGCGGGGAAACACGAAAGCTCAACATCACCTCGGAGGCGCTATAGCGTCTCCCTCAAGCCGCCGCCGGCTCCCTCGCCTGGGTACCGGCCAGGTGCCGTTCGGCTATGGCCTCGCCGTAGAGTTGCAGGTAAGAGCACGCGCTGGCCTCCCAACTGAAGTCGCGTACCATGCCGGCGGTCGCGAGCCGGCGCCAGCCGTCGGGGTTACCGCGGTAGAGGGCCAGGGCCTGCGCGACGGCGTGCCAGAGCGAGTCCGCGGTGGGAGCGTCGAACAGGAAGCCGGTGGCGCTGCCGTCGGCCAGGGTACCGGTGGTGGCGTGGACCACGGTGTCCGCCAGTCCGCCGGTGCGGTGGGCGATGGGCGGGGTGCCGTAACGCAGGCTGTAGAGTTGGTTGAGCCCGCAGGGCTCGAAGCGCGACGGCATCAGGAAGCTGTCACAGCCGGCCTCAATGCGGTGAGCGCGCAGCTCGTCGTAGCCGAATGACACACCCACTTGCCGCGGGTGTGCGGCGGCCAGCGTCTGCAGGGCCTGCTCCAGGACGCGCTCGCCCGAGGCCTGGATGACGATCTGGACATCCTGGTCCTGGAGCAGTCCGGGGAGGATGGCGAGGATCAGGTCCATCCCCTTCTGCTCGACCAGGCGCCCGACATACCCGAGCAGGAAGGAACCTTTGTTGCGGGTAAGTCCGAACTCGCGCTGCAGGTCCAGCTTGTTTTCCGCCTTGAGCCCGAAGCTGCCCGGGTCGTAGGCTTGAAGGATCAGGTTATCGGTAGAGGGGTCCCATTCACGGTAGTCGATGCCGTTCAAGATGCCGGAGAAGCGCGTCCCGATCTGGCGCAGAAGGCCGTCCAGGCCACAGCCGCGGGTCGGGGTGCGCACCTCCTCCGCGTAGGTGGGACTCACCGTGTTCACCCGGTCCGAGAAGACGATGCCGCCCTTGATGAAGGACATGTGCTGGTGGAACTCCAGCCCGACCATGCCCCAGAGTGACATCGGCAGACCGATGCGGTCAAAAGTGGCGCGGTCGAAGAGCCCCTGGTAGGCGAGATTGTGGATGGTAAAGACGGTCGCCGGGCGCGTCGCCTCACCGTGCATCAGGGCCGGGGCGAGTCCGGTCTGCCAATCGTTGCCGTGCAGCACATCGGGCCGCCAGCCTAGGGCCGGCAGGCCTTGGGCGAACTGGGCCACGACCCGGGAGAAGAGCAGGAAACGCTCGGCGTTGTCCCCCCAGTCGCGTCCGGACAGATCCGTGTAGGGGTTGCCCTCGCGCGCGAAGTGCTCAGGGGCGTCGACCAGGTAGGCCGGCAGGTCGTGCTCGGGCAGACTGCCGCTCAGGATGCGGACATTGTCGCGCGAACCCGGTACCTTGATCTCGCACAGGGTCTTGGGCTCGCGCAGTTGGCGGGCGGCGCGCGGGTAGGCGGGGATGATCAGGCGCGCGTCGTGGCCGAGCTCGCGCAGGGCGGCCGGCAGGCTGGCGGCCACGTCGGCCAGACCGCCGGTCTTGATCAGCGGGTGCGCCTCACTGCTGGCCATCAGGATACGCAGTCCGTCCGGGCTCGGGTAGCGGTACTGTGATTGCTCCATGGCGGGACCCTGTAGGCGAGAGGACGCTCCGGCGCCCTTGGATATGGATTAACATCGTCACCCGCGGTGCGACGTGACGGCCTTTTTACGGCCGTCACGTTAGCACATTTTTACAGTTGTCGAAGGACGCCCATGATGCTTGAACCCTGCACCGTCGCACCGTCGTGATTTTCGGGGCCACGGGAAACCTCTCCCACTACAAGCTGCTGCCGGCCCTCTATCACCTGGAGGCCGGCTGGCATCTGCACCTGCACCCCCAGATCCGCATCCTGAACTTCGGGCGCCGCCCCTGGTCGGACGCCCAGTGGCGAGCGGAGGTCCAGGGCATCCTGGCCGCGCACGTGCTCGGCGCGCCCGACACCTCGGTGCTGGCACGGCTGCAGGAGCGGCTGCACTTCGTCGCGGACGACCTGGAGGCCCCGGACGGCTGGACCGGCGCCTGCGCGAAGAGGAGCAGTTCCCGGCCAACCGGGTCTTCTATCTCTCGGTGGTACCGCTGCACTATACCGTCGCGGCGGAGCAGTTGAACGCGCTGGGGCTCCAGTCCGAGGCGGACGGCTGGTCCCGCCTGGTGGTGGAGAAACCCTTCGGCTTTGACCTGGAGAGCGCGCAGGCACTGGATCGGCGCCTGCACGTAGGCGAGAGGACGCTCCGGCGCCCTTGGATATGGATTAACATCGTCACCCGCGGTGCGACGTGACGGCCTTTTTACGGCCGTCACGTTAGCACATTTTTACAGTTGTCGAAGGACGCCCATGATGCTTGAACCCTGCACCGTCGCACCGTCGTGATTTTCGGGGCCACGGGAAACCTCTCCCACTACAAGCTGCTGCCGGCCCTCTATCACCTGGAGGCCGGCTGGCATCTGCACCTGCACCCCCAGATCCGCATCCTGAACTTCGGGCGCCGCCCCTGGTCGGACGCCCAGTGGCGAGCGGAGGTCCAGGGCATCCTGGCCGCGCACGTGCTCGGCGCGCCCGACACCTCGGTGCTGGCACGGCTGCAGGAGCGGCTGCACTTCGTCGCGGACGACCTGGAGGCCCCGGACGGCTGGACCGGCGCCTGCGCGAAGAGGAGCAGTTCCCGGCCAACCGGGTCTTCTATCTCTCGGTGGTACCGCTGCACTATACCGTCGCGGCGGAGCAGTTGAACGCGCTGGGGCTCCAGTCCGAGGCGGACGGCTGGTCCCGCCTGGTGGTGGAGAAACCCTTCGGCTTTGACCTGGAGAGCGCGCAGGCACTGGATCGGCGCCTGCACCGCAGTTTCACCGAGGATCAAGTCTACTGCGTCTGTAACTATCTGGGCAAGAACACGGTCCAGAATATCCTGGTTTCCCGGTTTGCGAACCTGCTGCTCGAATTCCTGTGGAACCGCAACTACTCGACCATGTGCAGATTACCCATGCGGAGACGCGCGGGATCAAGGAACGGGGCAGCTTCTACGACGAGGTCGGGGCCATGCGCGGCATGATCCAGAGCCACCTGCTGCAGCTGCTGACGCTGGTCGCCATGGAGCCCCCGCTGTCACTCGACGCCGAGGCCCTGCGTGACGAAAAGGTCAAGGTCTTGCGCTCGATTCGCGCTATCTCGCGCGCCGCTGTCCACGCCCAGGCCTGCCGTGCCCAGTATGTCGCGGGCCGCGATCAAGCGGGCAAGGTGCCGGGCTATCTGGACGAGACCGGGGTCGCTCACCACAGCACCACTGAGACCTATGCCGCGCTCAAGCCCTATATCGACAACTGCCGCTGGCGCAACGTCCCTTTTTTCATCCGCACCGGCAAGTGCCTGGCACGTAACAATTCACTGATCGCCATCCGCTTCAAGCACTCGCTCTAGCAGTTGTTCCAGCACGCCGCGATCGAGCAGATCCGACCCAACTGGATCCTGTTCAATCTCCAGCCCAACGAGTGCATGAGGTTCGAGATCCAGGCCAAGCAGCCGGGGCTGGAGATGCGCGCCCAGGCCTTGATCATAATTCCGCTCACCTTGTTCAGTCCCGGCGTCGCCGCTCCCTTGCAGAACATGGTCTTGCGCGCGCAAACCCACATTGTCAGGCAGGTCTTTAGCGGATTTGTGATCCAGGCCCGCGCCCGGACCGAGCGCATGGACGCCAGCACCTGCACCCTGTCGGCGGAACACAACGAAGCTTATGAGGGACTGATCCTGGACGTCATCGCCGGGGACCACACCCACTTCCTGCGCTCCGACGAGATCAACTGGGCCTGGCAGGTGGTTGACCCGGAGCTCAAGCTGTGGGCCACGGAGCGCGACTTCATCTCGACCTACCCGGCCGGCACCTGGGGGCCGGGCGAAGCCAACCGCCTTTTCGACCGGGAAGACCAGTACTGGCGCAACGGCCTCGACGAAGAATATACTCAGCTAATGCCAAATTTTCTGTTTCCTCACCGACCGGTTATTTTAAAGTTCTTCGTCAGCAAGGGTTGCTGAAGAAGTCTGCGCAAGCTTTGCGAAACCTGTCAAATGATTCGTAATATTTGTTATACAGAACTTTTTTCTTTAAAGAATTTCCATAGCCGCTCAATAAAATTCAAATTGGACGCATAAGGCGGGCATAAGGCGGAAGAAAGACAAGCTTGATGCGGGAATCCTTGATGTAATCTTGAA
>JADNEJ010000065.1 GCA_016292295.1 Candidatus Thiodictyon intracellulare | reverse complement strand
GGTCACCAAGACCTGCACATGGCGCCAGGTCGGCGCGGTGAACAGCGGCGCAAAGAGCAGCAGAGTCGGGCCTTGATCACAAATCCGTCCAAGGCCGGCCGGCCCATGTGGGTTTTAGCACGCAAGACCATGTTCTGAAAGGGAGCGGCGACGCCGGGACTGAACAAGGTGAGCGGAATTATGATCAAGGCCGCGGAACGTGCAGCGGTTCCGCCATTGTTGGGGCCAGCGCCGTGGCGGATCGTCCTGCGGGCATCCGCCCTACGCCGCCGTCCGCTCGATCAACGACTCCACCACCCACCGCAACGGATCGGCCCGTGATGGGAACATAGATACGGCGGTCAACGCATCGGTTAGCAGGTTGTGCGCCATCTCCTTGGCCTCCGCCAGTCCGACCACCGAGGGGTAGGTGGACTTGGCCAGATCCTGGTCGCGCCCGCGGGTCTTGCCGGTGACGGTGGTTTCGGCGGTCACGTCGAGCACGTCGTCCTGAATCTGGAAGGCGAGCCCAACGCACTTGGCATAGCGGTCCAGGCGTGCGGCATGGTCGGCGTCGACCGGGCCGTTCGCCAGCAGCGCCAGGCGGATGGCGGCGCGGATCAGGGCGCCGGTCTTGTGGATGTGGATGTGCTCCAGCATCACGCGGTCCAGGTGCTTACCCTCGGCCGCGAGATCCAGGGCTTGACCGCCGGCCATACCGCGGGAGCCGCTGGCCTGGGCCATGGTGGCGACCATGGCGATGCGGGCGGTGGCGTTGAAATCCGTGGCCTCGGCCAGGGTCTCGAAGGCGAGCGTCTGCAGCGCATCCCCGGCGAGGATGGCGGTCGCCTCGTCGAAGGCCTTGTGGCAGGTGGGTCGGCCGCGACGCAGTTCGTCGTCGTCCATGGCCGGCAGGTCGTCATGGATCAGGGAGTAGGCGTGGATCAACTCCACAGCGGCGGCTGGGCGGTCCAGCAGCGCCAGGGAGACCCCCAGTGCCTCACCGGCGGCATAGCACAGCAGCGGGCGGATGCGCTTGCCGCCGGTCAGTACGCTGTAGCGCATGGCCTCGTGCAGCCACGTGGGCTCGATCTGGGGGGCTGGCAGCAGTTGTTCGAGGGTGGCCTGGACGCGCGCGACACAGCGCGCGCGAAAGGCGTCCAGTGCTTGTTCACTCATGGATGGTCCAGGGGGGCGGTGACGGGGGCCTTGAGGGTGATGAAGGGCTCGGGCACGGCGTCCGGGCAGCCTTCGGTCAGGATACGTACCCGCTGCTCGGCGCCCTCCAGGGCAGTACGGCAGGCGCGCGTGAGGATCACGCCGCGCTCGAAGGCGGTCAGGGACGCCTCCAGCGTCAGGCTGCCCTTCTCCAGGGCAGCAACGATCGCCTCCAGTTCGCCTAAGGATTGCTCGAACGGGAGCGAGGAGGGTTCTGCGACTTCTTTCTTCATGGGGTTTGCATCAGGGTTTCAAGCTACGGTAGCGTACCGCGCTTTTACGGTCAAACCGACGGCTTTCGAGTCCCAGGACCTGGCGCGCCGCGCCGCCGCCCGGTCGTCCCCCACCCATTCGCACAAAGGATCAGCCAAGCGCCCATGATAGGCAACTACGATGCCTCAGCGATCGAGGTCTTAAGCGGCCTCGAACCGGTGCGCAAGCGCCCGGGGATGTACACCGACACCACCCGCCCCAACCACCTGGCCCAGGAGGTCATCGACAACAGCGTCGATGAGGCCCTCGCCGGTCACGCCCGCAGCATCGAGGTCGTGCTCTTCGCCGACGGGTCGCTGGAGGTGGCCGACGACGGGCGCGGTATGCCGGTCGATATGCACCCGGAGGAGGGGATGCCCGGGGTGGAAGTGATCCTGACCAAGCTCCACGCGGGCGGCAAGTTCGGCGGCGGGAGCTACCGCTTCTCCGGCGGCCTGCACGGCGTAGGCGTGTCCGTGGTCAACGCACTGTCCGAGCGTCTGGAGGTCTGGGTGCGCCGCGGGGGCCAGGAATACCAGATGACCTTCGCCCACGGAGACAAGGCGAGCGAGCTGCAGCCGATCGGCACGGTTGCGCGCGCCCGCACCGGGACGCGGCTACGCTTCTGGCCGGACCCCAAGTATTTCGACACCCCCAAATTCGCCCCCAAGCCGCTCATTCACCTGTTGCAGGCCAAAGCATTCCTGTGCCCGGGGCTGACCGTGCGCTTCCGCGACGAGGCGGCTGCGGATGAGCGCGAGTGGTGCTACGAGGACGGGCTCAAGGACTATCTGGTCCAGACCCTGGGGGGCTGCGAGACGGTGCCTGCCGAGCCCTTCGTCGGCGACATGGAGGGCATCAATGAGGCGGCCAGCTGGGCCCTGGCCTGGACCCCGGAGGCGGGTGAGCCGGTGACCGAGAGCTATGTGAACCTGATCCCGACGGTCCAAGGCGGCACCCACGTCAACGGGCTGCGCAGCGGACTGACCGAGGCGGTGCGCGAGTTCTGCGAGTTCCGCAACCTGCTGCCGCGCGGCGTCAAACTGGCCCCAGAGGACGTGTGGAACCGGTTCGCCTACATCCTCTCGGTCAAGCTCATCGACCCCCAGTTCTCCGGCCAGACCAAGGAGCGGCTGTCGTCGCGTGAGTGTGCCGCTTTCGTCTCCGGGGTCGTCAAGGACGCCTTGAGCCTGTGGCTTAACCAGCACACGGCAGAGGGTGAGCGGATCGCGGAGCTAGCCATCACCGCCGCCCAGGCGCGGCTACGCGCCGGGCGCACCGTCACCCGCAAGAAGATCACCGCGGGGCCGGCCCTGCCGGGGAAACTCGCGGACTGCACCTCCACTGATCCGGACCGCAGTGAACTCTTTCTGGTCGAGGGTGATTCCGCCGGGGGCTCCGCCAAGCAGGCGCGCGACCGGGAGTTCCAGGCCATACTGCCGCTGCGCGGCAAAATCCTCAACACCTGGGAGGTGGACGCGGCCGAGGTACTCGGTTCCCAAGAGGTCCACGACATCGCGGTGGCCATCGGGGTGGACCCGGGCAGCGATGATCTCACCCGGCTGCGCTTCGGTAAGGTCTGCATCCTGGCCGACGCGGACTCCGACGGGGCCCACATCGCTACGCTGCTGTGTGCGCTCTTCCTCAAGCACTTCCGACGCCTGGTCAGCGAAGGGCACGTGCACGTCGCCATGCCGCCGCTCTATCGGATCGATGTCGGCAAGCAAGTCTACTATGCTCTGGACGATAGCGAGAAAAAGGACATGCTCGATCGGATCGAGGCCGAGCGCATCAAGGGCAAGGTCAATGTCCAGCGCTTCAAGGGCCTGGGCGAGATGAATCCGGCCCAATTGCGGGAAACGACGATCCATCCGGACACCCGCCGGCTGGTCCAACTGACGATCGAGGCGACGGACGACAGCACCAGCCTGCTCGATATGCTGCTCGCCAAGAAGCGCGCGGCGGACCGGCGTGCCTGGCTGCAGGAGAAAGGGGACCTGGCGAAGGTCTGAATATAGAGAATCGAACCGGCAAAGCACTAATAAAATTAGAGATTTCTTTGGTGGTTCGATTCTCTTTTGATCTGGTTCTGGTTGCTAACGGCATTATGTAGCAAACGCACATAGCTATTTATTCAGTGATTTGACTACGACTTTCCGATTCTGAGCCAGCCTCGGCAGCCGGGTTTCTCACCGAAATCTGGAAGATCCCGGCGCCCACCCGCCCGCATCGCACTGAGTTGCCGCCAGATTTTGCGTAACAAATTGATTCGATAACTATACGTCTCTCATATGAGATTCCGGTTTAGTCGCGGCGGGTAACCTGCCGAGAGCATTGATGCACGCCCGAATCTGCCAGGGCGAGAGACCGGACAATGATTCTGGGCCAGAATTCCTGCGTGTCTCACTGAATCCTAACAGGTTAATGTCGTTAAAGGTGCCTGCGTCGCCTCATTATGCAGATTATCTCACCGTGGGCAGGTTCAAGTCTCCAAATTTTCGTGCGCGCGCAGGAACCGCGTGCCTGCTGAGGGGTTGCTCAGGGCGAGACGTGGCTCTAACGAGGTGGGCGGTCATGATGCCTTGTGCCGCTGGCGGCATGCGACCAAGCCGTTATCGACAACCCGAGTTCAAGACTTTACCGTGAAAGTCGCGCAGCAACGCTGTGGAAGCGGCATCCGGCCGCGCCGGGGCCTCGTAAATTGCCGCAAGGTCGCAGGTTACCGTGGCGGCGCAGTAACCGTTTAGCCCCCCCTGGTTGCCAAGTAGCCGTAGCGAGTCGCCCCGATCAGATGGCTGGTGAGGACAACGCGAGGCGGCGCGTTGGCGACAGGTCTCGATGATGCTGGCCAAGTGGGACGAAGGCGCGGGTGCCCTGCGCGGTGCGGGTCCCCATGCCGATGCGGCGGGCGAT
>JADNEJ010000333.1 GCA_016292295.1 Candidatus Thiodictyon intracellulare | reverse complement strand
CAGTCAGGGGAACACTGCGGAAAACTGCGTTTCTAGCCGAAAACCGTCTCTTTTTGCCGCAAAAACCTGTCCAAGGGCCTCAGGCGGTGGCGCCGGTCGCAGGCTGGTGCATCTGCGCCCGCCCCTCGACCCAGTGCGCGTGCGCCGACGCGGCGCTGCCCAGGCCCTCGGCCGCAATCAGTCACACAAACCTGACCGCCGCCTGTCGGCACAGTTCCTGCCTGCCCTCGCATCAAACTTGCACGAGCGACACGGCACAACAACACAGAGGTGAGTTTCGATGGAGGCAGTGAAGACCGGCAGTGACGTCCTCTTCATCCTGATCGGCGCCGTCATGGTCCTGGCCATGCACGCGGGGTTCGGCTTTCTGGAGTTGGGGACGGTCCGCGCCAAGAATCAGGTCAATGCCCTGGCGAAGATCATGAGCGACTTTGCCGTCTCGACCATTGCCTACTTCTTCGTCGGCTACTGGATCGCCTACGGGGTCCACTTCTTCTCCGACGCTGCGGCGCTCCAGACCCAACACGGCTACGCTATGGTCAAATTCTTCTTTTTATTGACATTTGCTGCCGCGATCCCGGCCATCGTGTCGGGCGGTATCGCCGAGCGCGCGCGCTTCAACCCGCAGTTGCTGGCCTCCTTCATCATCGTCGGCCTGCTCTACCCTTTCTTCGAGGGCATGGTCTGGAACGGCAATTTCGGCCTGCAATCGCTCACCGAGAGTGTCTTCGGCAAACCCTTCCACGACTTCGCCGGCTCCGTCGTGGTCCACGCGGTCGGCGGCTGGATCGGACTCGCCGCAGTGCTCCTGCTCGGCCCTCGGCAAGGGCGTTATCGCACCGACGGCGGCATGACGGCGCACCCGCCGTCGTCCATCCCCTTCCTCTCCATCGGGGCCTGGACCCTGACAGTGGGCTGGTTCGGCTTCAACATCATGTCCGCCCAGACGCTCGATGCGGTGAGCGGCCTGGTCACCGTAAACTCACTGATGGCAATGGTCGGCGGCATCCTGGCGGCGCTCGTCGCCGGCAAGAACGACCCGGGCTTCCTGCACAACGGCCCCCTGGCCGGTCTGGTCGCGGTGTGCGCGGGCTCCGACCTGATGCACCCGATCGGGGCCCTGGTAACCGGCGTCGTGGCCGGGGCACTCTTCGTCTATGCCTTCACTCTGATTCAGAACAAATGGCGCATCGACGATGTGCTGGGCGTCTGGCCCCTGCATGGACTCTGCGGGCTCTGGGGCGGAATCGCCGCCGGCATCTTCGGGCTCCAGGCCCTGGGGGGGGTCGGCGGCGTCACCTTCGGCGCCCAACTGGCCGGCAGCCTGACCGGAGTGGTGATCGCCTTCGGCGGCGGCTTCCTGATCTATGGCGCCATCAAGGCAGTCATGGGCCTGCGCCTGAGCCAAGAAGACGAATACCTGGGCGCGGATCTGAGCATCCACAAGATCACCGCGCAGCCGGACTATAACCGCGGGGAGGTCTGAGCCGACGAAGCGCCGAGACCTTGTCGACCATGGCGCTTCGCGGGCCTTGATCATTATTCCGGCCGCGACGGGTTGCCGCTAGGACTCCGGCCGGAGTTATGATAAAGGACTAGCTGCGCATCCCGGAGCGTCGCGCGCGAGTTTTTCTCATCCTCTGAGTCAGTCTTGATAAAGTGCTCGCGCGCCGCTTTAAGCATAACCTCACCCATCGTCGGGAGCAGCCATGGAAAAAGTTGATCTCAAGAAAGACTTGAAGCACTTGTATCAACCATCGGCTAAAGAGGTTGTCGAGGTCGATGTATCAACGATAAACCATTTGATGGTGGACGGCGCGGGCAACCCCAGTACCTCAACGGCCTAAGCAGCCTTGATCACAAATCCGCCCAAGGCGGGCCGGCCCATGTGGATTTTCGCGCGCAAGACCATGTTCTGCAAGGGAGCAGCGACGCCGGAACTGAACAAGGTGGGCGGAATTATGATCATGGCCTCCTGAGTCAGTGATCTGAATGAGCTTCGGAATCGTTGTTCTATTGGAATTTCAGCGAGATAGAGTTAAAATGGCGCATTCATGAGACTCACTCCGCAGGTGACATGGTGCGACGTGCGACGACTGATCATTGCGAAATCGGAGGCTGATTGTAGCCGTTTAGCCCTCCCCCCTGTTCTTAGCCCTCGCGGACGATCATAAGCCTACGCGACACAGCTCGACGGCCGTGCCAGAATATGGCACAAGCTCCTAAGCGAGAGCGGGCAAGTGCCGCCACGTCACTACCATGCACCTGAGCGATCACGACCTCAGACAATGCGACAACGCCTATTTGGAGACGCTCACGCCCGCGCAGGCGTGGGCGTTGTTGGGCAAGGCGCTAGCGAATCTGAAGGCGGCGCGCGAGCGGCTTGGGCAGACCCCCTCTAACCGTTCGCGGCCACTGAGCACGCGGTTGCCGTGGGAGGGGAATGGCGGTCAGCAAGCACCCGCTGGCGAGGCTGATGTTCCCGCGGTGTCAGGGGACGTAGCGGATGCGGCGGACACCATCGGCGGCGCCGATGAGCCGGCCGCGGCCGCGCCGCCAGGGCTCGCGGCGCACGCTCACCGGCGCACCGCCCGGTCGACGCCCGGGGACCCCGGGGCACAGCCGTATCCAGCATCTGCCGGTGGACGCCGAGCAGCCCCACCGGCCGACGTGCTGTGCGGGGTGCTGCCAGGCGTTGATGGCCGCGTCGGCGTCGCGGGCGCACAACGCCCGCGATGAAATCGCGCTGACCCAGCCCGGTGTCGGCGCGACCGAACTGCTGCTGCGCCAGACCACGAGCACACTTATTTTGAATGGGCGCGCGAGTTGCTCAACGACTGGGACACCGGCTTGAAGGTAGATCAACCGATATTCTGAAAAAATGGTAAGCGCCTCAACAAAAACGTTTGTAGTAAGCCAGATAGATTGCTAATAAGTTGATTGTTATATCAGGTTCTCGCCTTTAAATCAGTAGATTATTTTGTTTAAAATTTATTAGATTCCTGTATTATGACAATATTCCGTTACCTAATTTTGAAATATTGTTTTTCACAATTTTATCTCAGGAAGGCGATAAAAAAGTACGACACATTGTTATAATAACGGCATAAGTTAGATCATGATGACATTCAAAGATATTTTCGATAGTCCGCTACGCGCTATTGATATCATTCAATTAAGGCGAATTATTAAATAAGAAGGGTCGCAGGGGGTAAGCGCCTCAACAAAAACGTTTGTAACAAGCCGGATAGTCAGATAGATTGCCAATAAATTAATTTTCCTATCAGGCTCACGCTTTTAAATTAGCAGAGGTTCGCGTCTTTAAATCAGCAGATCACATGGCTAAATCAGATTGAAATTTAGTTCTCGATCTTGGCCAGCAAAGTTATTCGACGAGGAAATTTTGTTTAAAATTAATTAGATTCCTGTATTATGGCAATATTCAAGCGCTGTGCCGTCAAAAAATTCGCAATTATAATTCTAAACTCAAATCCGAACGAATCTATGAATCTATTATTCGATTGATTACGCAAGTTAATGAAGTCTTACTCACGTAAGCCAGAGATGTAATCCATTCGTATTTCATTTTACGCCAAAGGACGCCAAAGGATTTCAATCAGATTCAATTCTGGCGAGTATCGCGGAAGAAAGTACAGTTTCAACCAGCGCTTGGCCTTGATCATAATTCCGCCCACCTTGTTCACCGCCCACCTTGTTCAGGTCCCGGCGTCGCCGGCCGATCCCTTTTAGAAAACGTGGTCTTTCGCGCGCAAACCCACATGGGCCAGCCAGCCTTGGGCGGATTTGTGATCAAAGCCCCCGCGATCCACCACTCGCTCAGTGGCTTTGATCATAACTCCGCCCCCGCCAGTCACGCCGCCACCAGCGTCAGAGAAGGCAAGCTGACTGGCCGCGGTCGTCGGCGCCGCGCTGGCGGCGGCAGGTCGGCGTGCGCCAGCACTTGGTCAAACAGCGCCACAGCGCCGAGTGGGCCCGCCCGAAGAAGCGTTCAGCGGCGGTGGTGCCCGTCGAGGCGGCGGACATAAAAGTTATTCAGGGCCGACAGCTTGCGGCCACTCAAGCGTGTGACTGCCGTGATGATACAGATACAGTGACAGATGGCTGTTGCGCCCTTCCACACAGGAATTGCTGCGCTGAAACAGATCGGCACAGCCCCCCCGACCGCCTCGATTTGTGCGCGGCGCGCGGGCGCCAGGGCCTGCAGCAGGTGCGTCGGTTGGCGCAAGGGTGCGAGCAACTGCGCGCTCAAGGCCGTGAGTCGATGACGGGTGTCGGCATGGGTGCTGCGCCCCGCGACCCGCTCCAGGTAGAGGGCCGGAATCAACTGGGTCAGGACCGCCTGCTCCACG
>JADNEJ010000386.1:3809-4399 GCA_016292295.1 Candidatus Thiodictyon intracellulare | reverse complement strand
TCATTTGCGACAACGCTCGCTACTACCGCTCCAAAGCGGTTCAAGATTACATCAAAGATTCCCGCATCAAGCTTGTCTTTCTTCCGCATTATTCGCCCAATTTGAATCTCATTGAGCGGCTATGGAAATTCTTTAAGAAAAAAGTTCTGCATAATAAGCATTACGAATCATTTGACGGGTTTCGCAAAGCCTGCGCAGACTTCTCTAGCAATCCGGATAAGTACCAGGGCGACTTGCGCTCCTTGTTGATGGAGAACTTTGAAATAACCGATAACCGGTCGGTGAGGAAATCGAAAATTTGGCATTAGCTGAGTATAAGATTAAACCGAGCCTCAGACAAACCTACTTGTCAAGGACATCCTGGTACGTCATATCTATGTTAATAAACTGGTTGACGGATAGGGCCTGACATGATCTAAAGGGACGTGAAGGCATTGATCATCACTGCCACCACCGGCCTCTTGGCCCTTGGGGTAACCCGTCGCCGTCGCGGCCGGGGGGCCGGGGAGCTACTCCTACGAGCGTGACACCGAGACTGTGATCAGCCCGGGCGGGCGGGCGGGCGGGTGGGCGCACGGCGCCGCGACCGC
>JADNEJ010000386.1:0-3709 GCA_016292295.1 Candidatus Thiodictyon intracellulare | reverse complement strand
CTCCGCCTCCGCCTCCGCCTCCGCCTCCGCCTCCGCCTCCGCCTCCGCCTCCGCCTCCGCCGAGGGACCATCCGCACCGGCATTCGGTTACACTTCCATCATGAATATCGACACGCTTGATCTCGGCATCATCATGGACCCTATCGGGTCCATCAAGATCAAGAAGGACAGCACCTTCGCCATGATGCTGGCCGCGCAACAGCGCGGCTGGTCGATCGCCTACATGGAACTGGGCGACCTGTTTCTAGCCGAGGGTCGCACCCAGGCGCGGATGCGCGCGCTGACGGTCACTGACGACCCGGCGAGCTGGTACCGGTTTGGTGCCGAAAGCACCCGCGCGCTCGCGGACCTGGACGCGGTCCTCATGCGCAAGGACCCACCCTTCGACATGGAGTATGTGTTCTCGACCTATCTGCTGGAACATGCGGCGGGCGCCGGCGCCCGCGTGATCAATGACCCGCGGGCGCTGCGCGACGCCAACGAAAAGCTGTTCACCGCGCAGTTCCCGCAGTGCACGCCCCCGACCCTGGTGACCCGTCGCCTGGCTGACATCCGCGCCTTCCAGGCCGTCCATCAGACCATCATCCTCAAACCCCTGGATGGTATGGGCGGCAGCGGTGTGTTCCGGGTCAACCCGGGTGACCCCAACCTCAGCGTGATGGTGGAACTGCTGACGCAGCGCGGGCAGCGCCTGTGCATGGCCCAGCGCTACGTCCCGGAGATCACCGAGGGCGACAAGCGCGTCCTAATGATCGACGGCGAACCGGTCCCCTACTGCCTGGCCCGGATCCCGGCCGCGGGGGAGACCCGCGGCAATCTCGCGGCCGGGGCGAGCGGCGTGGGCCGACCGCTGTCGAAGCGCGACCGCTGGATCAGCGCCCAGGTCGGACCGGCGCTGCGCGAGCGCGGCATCCTCTTCGCCGGTCTCGACGTGATCGGTGACTATCTAACTGAAATCAACGTCACCAGCCCGACCTGCATACGTGAACTGGACGCCCAGTTCGGGCTGGACATCGCGGGTGGCCTGATGGACGTCATCGCGGCCCGGATCGCCAAGGGTCATCCTAAATAACGAGTCAAGAACAAGTTAAACACAATTGTTGTCGTTGTCGTAATCACAGAAGCGCTGCAAATTAGCTTGCGAAAGAGTCCTGGGCGCTAGAATGATTACGATATCGATAACCGGCATTATGTAGCAACTGCGCATAGTTATCGAATCAATTGGTTACGCAGAATCTGGCGGCCACTCAGTGCGATGCGGGCGGGTGGGCGCCGGGATCTCCCAGATTTCGGTGAGAAACCCGGCTGCCGGGGCTGGCTCAGAATCGGAAAGTCGTAGCCAAGTCACTCAATAAATAGCCATGTGCGTTTGCTACATAATGCCGACGACAACGACAACGGTGCGACAAGCATTCCCTGATGGACTTGTTTAACTTATTAGCGAACCGTTCCTAAGCACCGCGACGCGGACCTCATTTCGCCTGCCAGGTTCATGGAGCATACCCTGATCGAAACCAGCCACGCCCAGAGCATCCCCCGCGCACTCACCGCGCCGCTGGACTGCGGCCCCTCTCGCATCCTGCCCGCGGCCCTGCTGGCGGCGGCCGTACTGCACCTGCTCCTGATCCTGACCATCTCCTTCAAACTGCCGCAACCACGCACGGCGCCTCCCGAACAGTCACTGGAGATCGTGCTGCTCAAGGACTCGGGCCAGGCTACCCGCAACCCGGAACCCGACGCCGCCCTGTCCCAACGCTCCTGGGTCGGCGAGTCTCCGCAGGGTGACGAGGTCATCTCCGCCCCCCAGGACCGGCCGCTGCTGCCGGCCCCGATCACCGCCGTGGATAAGCCCCCGCTCGACGAGCCACGGAAGCAAAACCCCGAGGCGGAGCCGACCGTAGCGGCAGCGGCGCCGCCCGCCCAGCCCGTTCGGGAGACACCTAGGGAATCACCCCCCGAGCGGCTGGCGGCCCCACACACCCCGAAACCGCGGCCGGTACCCAAGACCCCGGAACCGCTCCGGCCGCCGCTCGCGGGGGAACCGGCGCGGCCCGTGGATGCCGCCCGGATCCTCCAGAGCCGCGACCAGGAGATCAACCGCCTGACCGAGGACCTGCAGGCCCGCTCGGCCGCCTACGCCAGTCGGCAGCGGCGCAAGTCCATCAGCGCCAGCACGCGCGAATTCCGCTACGCGAGCTATCTGGGCGCCTGGGCGCGCAAGGTCGAGCGCATCGGCAGCATCAACTACCCCCAGGCGGCCAAAGACCAACACCTTTACGGCAATCTGATCCTCAGTGTGGCGGTGCACGCCGACGGCACCGTGGAGCAGGTGCGGGTGGTGCGCTCCTCCGGTTATACACTGCTCGATCAGGCCGCGATCCGAATCGTCCAACTCGCCGCCCCCTACTCCTCCTTTCCCGCGGACATCGCCGCCGAGACCGACGTGCTCGACATCGTGCGCACCTGGCAATTTCTACGCGGAGGCAAGCTGACGTGGGAATAAGCGCCGGCGCGGGCGGGACGCCCAGGCCCCTTTTGACTTGCCTCCCCCCGCAGCGAACGAGATACTAGGCCCATGGGCTTCACGACCTCACTCACCAACCACTTCCTGATCGCGATGCCAGGTCTCCAGGACCCGAATTTTTCGCGTACGGTCACCTATATCTGTGAACATACCGACCAGGGGGCCATGGGCATCGTCATCAACCGCCCCACGGAAGTAACCCTGGGCGAACTGCTGACCCAGCTCGACATTCCTACCCGCCTGACGGCGGTACGCAAGGTCCCGGTGTACCAGGGCGGACCGGTACAGACGGACTGCGGTTTCGTGCTGCACACCGCCGGCCCCTCCTTCGACTCCACCCTCAACATCACCGACGCGATCAGCGTCACCACCTCCCGGGACGTGCTGGAGGCGATCGCCGGCGGTGAGGGGCCACGGCAGACCCTGATCGCCCTGGGCTATGCGGTCTGGGGCGGCGGCCAACTGGAGCAGGAGTTGAGCGCCAACGCCTGGCTGAGCGGCCCGGCCGACGACCACATAATCTTCCGGCTCGCCGCGGATGCGCGCTGGCTGGCCGCCGCCAAGCTGCTCGGGATCGACATGAACCTGTTGAGCGGCGAGGCCGGGCACGCCTAAGTGCCGACCCTGCTGGGATTCGACTTCGGACCGCGCAAGATCGGTGTGGCCGTCGGCCAGACCGTCACCCGCTCTGCCACCCCTCTGACGATGTTGCGCAGCCGCGGGGAGCGCCCCGACTGGCCGGGGATCGAGGTCCTGGTGCGTGAATGGCAGCCGAGCGCGGCGGTCGTAGGCCTACCCTTCAACATGGACGATACCCAGGTCGACTGGTCACCTCGGGTCCATCGCTTCGCCCGCCAGCTCGAGGGGCGCTTCCGGCTGCCGGTGTACCTGATCGATGAGCGCCTGACCTCCATCGAGGCGCGCCGTCAACTCAGCGCCCGGCCCGGTTTCAAGGGCGTTGTCAGCGAGCGGGACCTCGCGGTCGATGCCCTGGCCGCGGCCCTGATCCTGGAGACCTGGCTCGCCGAGCAGCCGCGAACCGACTAGTACCTAGCGATGGAATCGCTCGGACCACTTCCGGCTAGGCTGCTAGCAGCTTTCCCTGGTATACCCAGCGGAAAGGCTTGACGATCGTCTCATTGAAGTAGTCGATGAATTTGTTGATCTTATCGCATAGATCTTCGA
>JADNEJ010000161.1 GCA_016292295.1 Candidatus Thiodictyon intracellulare | reverse complement strand
CGTCGAGCGCCTGATGCGCGGGGCCGCTTGGTGCGAGGCTGGCCAGGGCTGGCAGGGGGCCGAGACGCGCTTGCGCCTGGAAGGCTTGGGCCGCGCGCGCCGCTCCATCGTGTTGGGCTTTGATCACAAATCTGCCCAAAGCCGGCCGGCCCATGTGGGTTTGCGCGCGCAAGACCATGTTTTGAAATGGAGCGGCGACGCCGGGACTGAACAAGGTAGGCGGAATTATGATCAAGGCTATCGTGTTGCACCGACAGATCAAGGCGGATCTGGCCATGGTTGCTCAGCGCGACCCCGAGCAACTGTGCTTGAGCTTCGCCGAACTGACGGATGACACCATCGTCTATGAATATGCTGTCCTGGCAGCCTCACTGGCCAACGAGATCCTCACCATCGCGCGACTCTATCGTGACCGCGCCGACGCGGAAAATCCCTTCGATGAGCTGAAGAACCATTGGGGTTGGGGTGGTTTCACCACCCAGGATATTAAGCGCTGCCGCTTCATGGCACGCATCACGGCGTTGGTCTACAACTGGTGGAGCCTGTTCGTGCGCCTGGCTGATCCTCGTCAGCATCCCGAGGCCATTACCAGTCGTCTGCTGCTGCATGCCCCCGCGCGGGCCTTGATCATAATTCTGCCCACCTTAGTTCAGTCCCGGCGTCGCCGCTTCCTTGCAGAACATGGTCTTGCGCACGCAAACCCACATGGGCCGGCCGGCTTTGGGCGGATTTGTGATCAAGGCCCCCCGCGCGCCTCATCCGCCATAGCAGCCAGACCCGCATCACCATTAGCCATCCGCATGCCGAAGCGGCCTGAGTGGACAGCGCCTGCCGCGAGATCGCGGCCTTCTTCAAAACACTACGCCAAACTGCGGAGCAGTTGACGCCGCTGCAACGCTGGTACCGCGTGCTCTCGCGCGCCCTGGTGAAATACCTCAACGGCCGCGAATTGCACCGCCGCCGAGTTTGCCGGCCCCGGCATAGCCGGAACTTCGCCTCAGCGTGTACCCGGCCGCTGGCCAGAAACGGCCCGCGGCGGGCATCTACTGCTCCTTTTAGGTTGAATGGAGCGGCAGCCCCATCGCCTCGGACCAACCGAACTTGGCCACCGCTGGCCAGTGTGGCGTGAATTTGATGGCCGAGAAACGAAGCGACCTCTAAGGCAAACTCGCTGTAGCTCGCATCGGGCGAGGAGGACCAAAAAAATTTACTGGCGTGCCCGGGAAAATTCCGCGGTTGATGGCGAGGCCGGAGCAGGCTCGCTCCACAATAGACGCCAGTAATCCCGCGTTATTGGGGATGAGCGAGGTGGTTAGCGAGGACTCGGTCCGGCGCAATTTCGGCAAGATCGACGATGCCGAAGGGGTGCAGTGGTTACAGCATCACCTGGGTTACTGCGCGTCGCCGTTACTGAGCGAGTGGTGGATTCTGGATGCCGACACGACGGTCAAGCCGCTCTATGGACACCAGGCAGGGGCGGTCAAGGAGTATAATCCACACAAGCCGGGCCGCCCCTCGCATACCTGCCACACCTACTTCCTTTCGAGTCTGCACTTGATCTTGGGGGTGGAGGTGAAGACAAGTAACCAAATGGCTTCCAAATACAGTTCGCCTGGGCTGTGAGAGTTGCTCAAGCGGCTGCCGCGAGCGCGCTGGCCAGCCCTGATTCGCGGTGACCGCAACTGAGGCACGCAAGCCAACATGGCACGGGCGGAACAGGAAGGCGTCCCGTATCTGTTTAAGTTACTGATGACCAACGGGGTCAAGAAAGCCGTCGAGCGCCTGATGCGCGGGGCCGCTTGGTGCGAGGCTAGCCATAGCTGGCAGAGGGCCGAGACGCGCCTGGAAGGCTGGGGGCCGCGCGCCGCGCCATCGTGTTGCGCCGACAGATCAAGGCGGATCTGACCATGGTTGCTCAGCGCGACCCGGAGCAACTGTGCCTGAGCTTCGCCGAACTGACGGATGACACCATCGTCTATGAATATGCCGTCCTGGTGACCTCACTGGCCAACGAGATCCTCACCATCGCGCAACTCTATCGTGACCGCGCCGACGCGGAAAATCCCTTCGATGAGCTGAAGAACCATTGTGGTTGGTGTGGCTTCACCACCCAGGATATCAAGCGCTGCCGCTTCATGGCGCGCATCACGGCGTTGGTCTACAATCGGTGGAACCTGTTCGTGCGCCTGACTGATCCTCGTCAGCATCCCGAGGCTATTACTAGTCGTCCGCTGCTGCTGCATGCCCCTGTGCGAGCCTTGATCATAATTCTGCCCACCTTGTTCAGTCCCAGCGTCGCCGCTCCCTTGCAGAACATGGTCTTGCGAACGCAAACCCATATGGGCCGGCCGGCCTTGGGCGGATTTGTGATCAATGCCCCCCGCGCGCTTCACTCGCCATAGCAGCCAGACCCGCATCACCATTAGCCATCCGCATGCCGAAGCGGACTGGGTGGACAGCGCCTGCCGCGAGATCGCGGCCTTCTTCAAAACACTACGCCAAACTGCGGAACAGTTGACGCCGCTGCAACGCTGGTACCGCGTGCTCTCCCGCGCCCTGGTGAAATACCTTCACGGCCGCGAATTGCACCCGCCGCCAGGTTTGCCGGTCCCGGCATAGCCGGAACTTCGCCTCAGCGTGTACTCGTCCGCGGGCCAGGAACGGCCTGTGGCGGGCACCTACTGCTCCTTTTAGGTTCATCAGTTGATCCCTATTGCCATCGGTGTCGGTGCAGGCGCCGGCGGGCTTGCCGGCCTTGTGATGAAGGACAGTCGGTTCGGGCTGTTCGTGAGTATCGTCGTCAGCATCCTTGGTGCCGTCATCGTCGTTTGGCGGTTCGCAGTGGCGGCCCTCTGGCTCGGCGGCACGCCCGGGGGCATCCTAACGGCCACGGTCGGCGCCGTAGTGCTGTTGTTGGCCGTCGCGCTGATCAGGAAGGCGGCGCGTTAACCCCGGCTTGCGAGGCCGCGCGTCCATCGTCAGGATCGACGCGATGACCCGACAGTTGCGATGTGAACTCCGCATAGATCACCCCTTCACGCACACCACCTGCTTCAGGGTATGCACCACCTCCACCAAGTCTGACTGATTCACCATGACCTGGTCGATGTCCTTGTAGGCACCTGGGATCTCGTCGAGCACGCCCTTGTCCTTGCGGCAGATGACCCCCTGCGTCTGGACGGCAAGATCGGCCACGGTGAAGTTGTGCTCGGCCGCGGTGCGGCTCATCCGCCGGCCGGCGCCGTGGGCGCAGTAGCAGAAGCTGTCCGGATTGCCCAGGCCGCGCACGATGAAGCTGCGCGCACCCATGCTGCCGAGGATGATGCCGAGATCGCCCGCGCGGGCCCGGATAGCGCCCTTGCGGGTCACCCAGACGTTCTCGCCGAAGTGGTGCTCGCGCTCCACATAGTTGTGGTGACAGTTGACCACCGTCATAGTCGCCTAAAAGGCCGGCAGGTGCCGGGCCAGCGCGGCGAGGACCAGCGTCATCATCTGGTCGCGGTTTTTCCATGCATAGGACTGGGCCCAGGAGACCGCCGCCACATAGTCATCGAAGTGCTCACTGCCCTCCGGGAAATAGGCGAAATCGCGGTCCGGCAACTGGATGAACCAGCGTTCCATGTCACGTCGCGCCAGTTCGATGAAATAGTGGCCGATGGCGTTGCCGATGCTCCGGCTACCCGAGTGCAGCATAACCCAGATCTGGCCCACCTCATCGAGACAGACCTCGATGAAGTGGTTGCCCCCGCCGAGCGTACCCATCTGGCTCACCCAGTTGGAGAAGCGCCCGAAGGCCTTGAGCAGTTGCGGATGCTTCTGCCTCATCGCGGTCAATTGGGCGTCGAAGGGCCGGGCGACCTCGGTCAGGGCGTGCTCGTCCTTGTGCTGATTGCGTCCGACCGGTATGTCGCGGCTGATCTGGTCGAAGACCTTTTTCAGGACGCGCTCGTCGATCTGCTCCGCGGTCAGCGAGGTGCGCACCGCCGCCATGCCGCAGCCGATGTCTACCCACACCGTGGCCGGGATAATCGCCTTGTGGGTGGCGATGACGGAGCCGATGGTGGCGCCGATCCCGCCGTGCACATCGGGCATGGCAGCGACGTGGCAATGGATGAAGGGCAACTTGGAAAGATTGACCAACTGCGCACGGGCGCCCGGGTCCAGTTCGTCGGTCCAGACCTTGACCGGGCGCTCGTCTTCGGTAATCACTTGTTTGATAGGCATGGTTGTCTCCGATAACCCTAGAAAGAGCAGTTTTCTCACAGAGACACAAAGATCGAAAAGATTTTCAGAGCGATATGTCGGTCGCGGAGGTCACCTGAGCGGTGATCGGCCAAACGCCTTCAACTCGACTTTGGCCATTTTTGCAGTCGGGCGACGGCCCCGCGCGTGACGCCACG
>JADNEJ010000270.1 GCA_016292295.1 Candidatus Thiodictyon intracellulare | reverse complement strand
CGTATTACGTCTGCAGTCAGGGGAACACCGCGGAAAACTGCGTTTCTAGCCGAAACCCGTCTCTTTTTTGCCATAAAAGCCTGTCCAAGGGCCTGAGGCGGTAGCGCCGGTCGCTAAGTCCGACAGGCTGCTAGGCCCAAGCGTGCCCCGGGCGACGCCCAGTGTGACTTGGACATTTCGTGGGCAGCGCCCCACAATGAGTAACGCTGGTGTCGGCGCATCGTTTGACGCCGGGGCGGTCCACCGTGACGCCGCCGCCCTTTTTCGTTAGCATCCGGCGCCCAGAGCCCCCCCAACTTCGAAGCAAGCCCCAAACACTCAACCTTATGGCTCAGTATATTTACACCATGAATCGGGTCGGCAAGAGCGTGCCGCCTAAGCGTGTTATCCTGCGCGACATCTCACTGTCCTTCTTCCCCGGGGCTAAGATCGGCGTGCTGGGCGTGAACGGCTCGGGCAAGTCGACCTTGCTGCGCATCATGGCCGGTCTGGACACGCAGATCGAGGGTGAGGCGCGCGCCCAGCCCGGCATCAAGGTCGGCTTTCTGCCCCAGGAGCCGCACCTGGACCCGACGCAGGACGTGCGGGGTAACGTGGAAGGCGCCCTGGCGCATATCAAGGAGGCCTTGGCCCGCCTCGACGCCGTCTATGCCGCCTACGCGGATGAGGACGCGGACTTCGATGCCCTGGCCAAGGAGCAGGCGCAGCTCGAGCACCTGATCGACACCACCGACGGGCACAACCTGGATCGTACCCTGGAGGTGGCGGCGGACGCGTTGCGTCTGCCGCCCTGGGACGCGCAGGTGGCTACCCTCTCCGGCGGCGAACGGCGGCGGGTCGCCCTGTGCCGGCTCCTGTTGTCCAAGCCTGACATGTTGCTGCTGGATGAGCCGACCAACCACCTGGACACGGAGTCCGTGGCCTGGCTAGAGCGTTTCCTCCATGAGTACCCCGGCACCGTGGTCGCCGTCACCCACGACCGCTACTTCTTGGACAACGTGGCGGGCTGGATCTTGGAACTGGACCGCGGCCACGGCATCCCCTGGGAGGGCAACTATTCCTCCTGGCTGGAGCAGAAGGAACGCCGTTTGGAGCTGGAGGAGAAGACAGAAGCCGCCCGGGTCAAGTCCATGAAGCTGGAACTCGAATGGGTGCGCTCCAACCCCAAGGGGCGCCACGCCAAGAGCAAGGCGCGTCTGGCCCGCTTCGACGAGCTACAGACCACTGAATTTCAGGCACGCAACGAGACCAACGAGATCTATATCCCGCCGGGTCCGCGCTTGGGGGACCTGGTGATCGAGGCGGTTGGAATCAAGAAGGCGTTCGGGGACAACCTCCTCTACGACAATCTCTCTTTCAACCTGCCCAAGGGTGGCATCGTGGGTGTCATCGGTTCCAATGGGGCGGGTAAGACGACGCTCTTTCGTATCATTAACAGTCAGGAACAGCCGGATGCCGGGCAGTTTCGGATTGGCGAGACGGTTCAGGTCGCATGTGTCGACCAGAGCCGGGACGCTTTGGACGCCGGCAAGACCATCTGGGAGGAGATCTCCGACGGTCTCGACAACATCATCATCGGCCGCTACGAGATGTCCTCGCGCGCCTACTGCGGGCGCTTCAACTTCAAGGGCGCGGATCAGCAAAAGCGCATTGGCGACCTCTCCGGCGGCGAGCGCAACCGCGTCCATCTGGCCAAGCTCCTGAAGAGCGGCGGCAACCTGCTCCTGCTCGACGAGCCCACCAACGACCTGGACGTGGAGACCCTGCGCGCCCTGGAAGAGGCCCTGCTCACCTTCCCGGGCTGTGCCGTGGTGATCAGCCATGACCGCTGGTTCCTGGACCGCATCGCCACCCACATGCTGGCCTTCGAGGGGAACTCCCAGGTGGTCTGGTTCGAGGGCAACTATGCGGACTATGAGGCCGACCGCCATCGCCGGCTCGGCACCGAAGCCGACCAGCCGCACCGCATCAAATACCGTCGGCTCTCTGCGTGAGGCAGCAGCGGCCTGGCGCGCATTGAGATGGCGGTCCGGTTCCATCGCTTCCCGGCGCACCGCCGCCACCGCGTCCGGCCGCCGCTGCGGCCCTTGGCGGTACTGTACCTGGCGAGCTTCGGGCTGATCACCGCCGTGGTCGGGATGCTGGTCGCCATCGCCCTCTAGGTCTGGCTGCACGGCTATCCCGGCCGGGCCGGCGCGGTTCCCGCGGGCGCGGGCCTGACGTTCGCCCTGGTCCTGGCCGGCAGTGCGGCCGCGCTGTCACTCGAGATCTTCATCCGGCTGCGGCGACTTGCCCGCGCGGAATCGGCGGAGTTGGGCGATCTGCGCGCGGCCGACGAGATCCTGCGCGCCATCCTCGGCACGACCGGTAAAAGGGTCATCTTGGCGGACCCGTGGTTGCGCATCCGGATCTTCAATCCGGCCGCCGAGATCCTGTTCCGGCGCCTGAGCGAGGAGACCCCGTCGGTCCCGGTGACGGTCCTCATCCCCGGTCTGGCGATCCCCGCTGTGGTTGCGCCGACCGCCGGCGAGCCCGCGGAGAGTCCGTGTGTGCATCACTTGAACGGGGTGCGTACCGGGGTCGAGTTTCCGGCGCGGCTGCTGCTGTGCAACCTGACCCTCGACGGAGCGTCCTGGCTCCTGATTCTGGTCGAGGATCTGACCGAGAGTGAACGCGCCGAGGCGCGGCTCGACTACTTGGAGCATCATGATCCGCTGACCGATCTTCGCAACCGGCGTGCCATCGAGCGGCTGATCGGTGCCAGCCTCGCCGATCCCGAGCGCGCCGACTGGCCGCACGCCCTCTGCCTGATCGATCTGGACCACTTCAAGATCATCAATGCCACCTGTGGTCACGCGGCGGGCAACAAGCTACTCAAGCAATTGGGCTAGATCATCGCCGCCAAGCTCTCCACTGTCACCGCTATGGCTATGGCCAGATTGAGGTGCGATGAGTTCGCGGCCCTGTTCGTGGGCGTCGCCGTCCCGGGCGCGCCTGCCGACTGCGAGGCGTTGGTGCGGACCCTGCGCAGCTTTCCCTTTACATGGGAGTAGTTTTCCTACGATGTCACTGTCAGCGTCGGGATCGCCGGTTTTGAGGCGGCGGAAGGGGCGCTGACGGCGCTGGGTCGGGCCGACATCGCCTGCCAGGTAGCAAAGGGCCAGGGTGGTGGCGTCTGCATTGCTACAGTCCCGAGGACGCCGGCCGCATTCGCCGTCAGGAGGACCTGGATCTGGTCTCCACCATCGGTCACGCCCTGGACGCCGACCGGTTTCGCATCGTGGCGCAACCCATCAGGCCGCTGCTGAACCCCGGTGCACCCATGCACTGCGAGTCCTGGTACGGATGCAGGACGATCAGGGCCGTTTGGTGGCCCCGGACGATTTCATTCCCGCCGCCGAGCGTTATGTGCTGATGCCGACGGTGGATCGGCGGATCCTGTACCATGTCCTGCGTGGCCAGGCGCCGCGGTTGCGTCGGTGGCACGCGCGGCACCCGGACCGGTTTCTGTTCGTCGTCAATCTCTCCGCCACCACGCTGGTGGACGAGGGCTTCTTTCCCTACCGCTAACGCCAGTTCCGCGACTATTGCGTGCCCTATCCGAGCATTTGTTTACAATATCACCGATTCAATTACCCCAGTCGAGGTTTTCCTCCATGGCTCTAAAACTGAAGTGAATTCAAAATTATGTTTCTGAACAATAATTTATTTGTCAAATTTGAAAATACCTATACTCCGCTGAAGGAGCATTTTTTTCCGATGGCTTCGCCGCGTGTGCGCGGATTGCTCCTACCGACTTCACCCGTGAACGCGCCCTGCCGCTGCCCGCCTTGGTGGCGCTGCTGTTGAACCTGCGTACAGGCACCATCCAAGACGAGTTGGATTAATTCATTGACATTTTTGCCGAGGGGCTGAGCAGCCATAGCGTCAGTGCATCGGCCTTCTGCTAAGCTCGCCAGAAGCTTAACCCGCGAGCCGTAATGAAGCTCAATGATCACCTCGCGGCCACCGTCCAGGCCCACTTTGCGCTGCGCCGTTGGCACGGTCGCCACCTGCTGCCGGTGGATGGCTCCACCGTGCGCCTGCCGGCAACCCCAGTGTCATCGCCGCCTTCGGACCGCCGCCGGAGGGCTGGCGCATCTCGCTGGGGCGGGTGTCGGTGCTCTACGATGTGCGCAACACGGCGGTCGTGGAGGCCGACTTGGCGTCCACCGCAGTCGGCGAACGGGTCCTGGCCGGAGAGCACCTGCCCGCGACCTGCGCGGATGACCTAGCAGCCTGTCGGACTTCGAGGCCCCGTCGGGGCAGCGGGTCCGGTACACTGTCGGGATCAACCCCGATGACCGCCCGATGGACCGCGACACTGACTTGCTTCCGCCGCTGTTGGTGCAGGACTGGCTG
>JADNEJ010000435.1 GCA_016292295.1 Candidatus Thiodictyon intracellulare | reverse complement strand
CATGCGCCGATGCTCAACGCCCTGCTGGATGAGTGCCTGCGTCAGGTCAATGCGCTGCATGAGAAGATGCGTGCGCTGGCGCGCGAGTTGCTCAACGATTGGGACACCGTCTGGGTGGTTCTCGACCATCCGGAGCTGCTGTTGACCAACAACGAGGCCGAGCGCGCCCTGCGCCACTGGGTCATCGCCTGCCGCATCGGCATGGGGACCCGCACCGCGCAGGGCACCCGCCCCTTCGCCTACTTGGCCAGCATCATCGAGACCTGTTGCCAACGCGCCGTCTCGCCCTTGCCGTCTCTGGCCGAGGTGATCCGCCAGCGGCGCCAAGAACTTCAAGCTCCACCGTTTTACCGTGTGAGTCGGCCCATGTCGCGGTGTTGAGTTCGCCGCTGCGGCAAGCGCGCAGGAAGCTTCAGTGTAGAAGGCGGCAGGCAGCCGTAACCCTTTATTCACTCCACGGTCACGGACTTGGCGAGATTGCGCGGCTGGTCCACATCAGTGCCCTTCAGGACCGCTACATGGTAGGCCAGCAACTGCATCGGGAGAGTGAAGATCAAGGGGTCGATCAGGTCGTCGGTCTCCGGCAGGCGGATGACCGTGATCCCGGCCGCCTCTTGCAGAGGAACCTGAAAATCCGCGAAGACATAGAGCTGACCGCCGCGGGCGCGGACCTCCTCCAGGTTGGATTTCAGCTTCTCCAGGAGCGCGTTGTTGGCCGCCAGAGCGACCACCGGCATGTCCTCATCGATCAGGGCCAGCGGGCCGTGCTTGAGCTCGCCCGCCGGGTAGGCCTCGGCATGGATGTAAGAGATCTCCTTGAGTTTCAGCGCGCCCTCCATGGCGATGGGGTAGAGCTCCCCGCGCCCCAGGAACAGGGTGTGCTGCTTGTCGACGAACTGCTCGGCAAGCGTGGCGATGGGCGCGTCCAGGGCCAGGACCTGCTCCATCTTGGCCGGGACCGTGCGCATCAGGGCGACCAGGCGCTCCTCCTGCACCTGGTCCAGCCGGTGGAAACGCTCGAGCGTGACGGTCAACAGCAGCAACGCCATGAGCTGGGTGGTGAAGGCCTTGGTGGAGGCGACTCCGATCTCGGGGCCAGCGCGGGTCAGGAGCACCAGGTCGGACTCGCGCACCAGTGAACTCTCCGGGACATTGCAGATGGCGAGTGTGGCGGCGTAACCGGTCTTCTTGGCGATGCGCAAAGCCGCCAGGGTATCCGCTGTCTCCCCGGACTGGGAGATGGTGACGAAGAGGGCGGACTGCGGCACCACGTGGCGGCGGTAGCGGTACTCGCTTGCCACCTCAACGTTGCAGGGGAGCCCGGCCAGGGACTCCATCCAATAGCGGGCTACGAGCCCCGCGTGGTAACTGGTCCCACAGGCGACGATGGTGACGGCCTTCAGCGTCGCGAAGAGGTCTGGCGCGGCGTTGCCGAAGACCTCCGGCACCACCTGATTGCCCAGCAGGCGCCCGTCCAGGGTGTCGGCGATGGCACGGGGCTGCTCGAAGATCTCCTTCAGCATGAAGTGCCGGTACTTGCCGCGCTCGGCGGAGTCGCTGGAGACCGAGGATTCCTTGACCGGGCGCGTGACCAGCTCACCCTTGCGATCCCAGATCCGGACGGCTTCTCGAGTGATTTCGGCGATGTCACCCTCTTCCAGGAAGATGAAGCGGTAGGTCACCGGCAGCAGGGCAAAGACGTCGGAGGCGACGAAGTGCTCACCGAAGCCCACGCCGATCACGAGCGGGCTGCCCCGGCGCGTGACCACCAGGTGGTCCGGGTCTCGGAAGTCGAGCACAGCCAGGGCATAGGCGCCCGTCATGCGGGCGGTGGTGCGGCGCACCGCCTCGATCAGAGAGTGGCCGCCGGCCAGTTCGTCATAAACGGCGTGAACCACGACCTCGGTGTCAGTCTCGGAGCTGAAGCGGTGGCCGGCGGCGCGCTGCTCCCGGCGCAGCTCCTCGTGGTTCTCGATGATGCCGTTGTGGACCAGGGCGCAACGGTCCCGACAGATGTGGGGGTGGGCGTTACGCACCGCGGGTTCACCGTGAGTGGCCCAGCGGGTGTGGGCGATGCCCAGGGTCCCGGGGAGCGGATGGGCGGCGACCTCCTCAGCCAGGCGCGCGACCTTACCAAGGGTGCGGGCGTGATTGAGCTTGCCGGTCGACTCCAGGACGGCGATACCAGCGGAGTCGTAGCCGCGGTATTCCAGTCGGCGCAGCCCCTCGAGCAGGATGGCCGTGACCGGACGTTGGGCGATGGCGCCGACGATACCGCACATGATGTTTGCTCCACTGAATCCGGAGAAGAAATCTAGCCGCGAACGAACGCAAATAAACGCTAATGATCATATACTCACCGGGCTCGGTTGCCGCGAGGGCGCGTGGCTGGAGTTATGCTCAAGGCCGCACCGGGGCAGTAACCCAGCTGAATCATTTGTGCTCATTAGCGTTCATTTGCGGCAAATCTTCTTCCTTAAGGTATGGTTTGGGTTGTTTCCGGGGCCGCTGCCAATCGGGGATGGTGGTCTGACGGGCGCGGGTCACGGTCAGTTCGCCGGGAGGGGCGTCCCGGTTGATGACGGACCCGGCGCCGATGGTGGCCCCGGCGCCGATGGTCACCGGGGCGACCAAGGAGGCGTTGGAGCCGATGAAGGCCCCGTCCCCGATCACGGTGCGGAACTTGTTGGCTCCGTCATAGTTGCAGGTGATGGTCCCGGCGCCGACGTTGACCCCGGCGCCGATGTCCGTGTCCCCGATATAGGTCAGGTGATTGACCTTGCTGCCCTTACCGACGTTCGCCTTCTTGATCTCCACAAAGTTGCCGATGTGGGTGTCGGGGGCCAGCCGCGCCTGCGGGCGCAGGCGGGCGTAGGGACCGATGCGCGCCCCGCTGCCGACCTGTGCCTCCTCGATCACGCAGTTAGCGAAGACATGGACACCATCCTCGATGATACTGTCGCGGATCAGGCAATTGGGACCGATACGCACCCCATCGCCCAGGGTCACATCGCCCTCGCAGATCAGGTTGACGTCGATGAACAGGTCCCGCCCCGTGGTCAGGCGCCCACGGATGTCGATGCGAGCCGGGTCGGCCAGAGTGGCGCCGTTGCGCATCAGGGTCTCGGCGAGGCGGTTCTGGTGAAAACGCTCCAGGGCCGCGAGCTGGACGCGATCGTTGACGCCCAAGACCTCCTCCAGCGTCACCGGATGCGCACTCGCTACCCGCTCACCCTCCGCCACGGCCATGCCGATCACGTCGGTGAGGTAATACTCGCCCTGGGCGTTGGCGTTGGTGAGCCCCTTGAGCCAGCCGTCCAGCCGGGCGCGATCCGCGACCAGGAAGCCGGTGTTGGCCTCCCGCACCGCCAGTTCCTCCGGGGTCGCGTCCTTCTGCTCGACGTTGCGCAGGATGCGCCCGGTGGCGTCGCGGATGATGCGGCCATAGCCGGTGGGGTCGTCCATGAGCGCGGTCAGGATGCCGAGACCGCTGTCCTGGCTAGCCTCGATCAGGCGGTTCAGGGTGTCCGGGTCTACCAGAGGCACATCGCCATAGAGCACCAGGACCCGGTCCATTGCCTGGACCAGCGGCAGCGCCTGCAGCACCGCGTGCCCAGTACCGAGCTGCTGCGCCTGCTCCACCCAGGCGCAGTCCTGGTCCGCCAGCGCGGCGCGCACCTTATCACCCCCGTGACCATAGACCACGACGGTGTGTGCCGCTCCGATGCGCGTGGCCGCCGCCACCACATGGGCCAGCATGGGCCTGCCGGCCAGCGGGTGCAGCACCTTGGGTAGGTCGGAACGCATCCGCTTGCCCATCCCCGCGGCCAGGATTACGACGCCGAGCTTCATCTAGGTTGTTTGCTCCTACTGGATCGGTGGGTCTGGACAGCAGCGCGCGCCGCGCGCCTGCAGTCAGCCAGGCGGCTAGATTAACGCAAGATCGGCGGGCCGATCCAAGAACCGGTCACAGTATCGCCGTGCTGTGCTAAAGTCATGTTGGAACGTGAGCACATTATGATGCCATATCACTAGTACCCCACGATGGAAATCCTAATGCTATTGCTGGGAGTATGTCGTAAACTACCATTTTTTCAGAATTCTACTGATTCTGTGCGATGCCATTACTGCGTGCTGTGGCCTTGATTATAATTCCGCCCGCCTTATTCAGTCACGGCGTCGCCGCTCCCTTGCAGAACATGGTCTTGCGCGCGCAAATCAAACATGGGCCGGCCGGCTTTGGGCGGATTTGTGATCAAGGCCAACGACAACCGACCTGTCCGCAGCAAATTGCGATGCGTGCACGGATTATCTTGTTGGTGAGTCGAGACGTCGGCGTGCGGGCGACGGCTGACGAACTCGGTATCGGTCGATCTACCGTCCAAGCTTGGCGGCGGCGGTGGACGG